>NYWO01000094.1 GCA_002685075.1 Arcobacter sp. | reverse complement strand
GGCATGTAACCAGGTTCCATACCAACTCTTAATTCACCTCTTTGTAAGATTTGATTTAATGTAGATTTTTTCCACAACTCAATATCATCTGCAAATGAATTTACAGAGAATAATGTACTAATAGCAAAAATTGCTACTAAAAACTTTTTTACTAAATTTTTCATGTGTTTCCTTTTTTTAAGATTGATTAGTGTGTTAAAATTTCTTTTAAGAACTTTTGAGCTCTTTCGCTTTTTGGATTATTGAAAAACTCTTCTGGAGAATTTTCTTCAACAATAGTTCCATGATCCATAAATACTATTCTATCACCAACTTCTTTTGCAAAACCCATTTCATGAGTAACACAAACAATAGTAAAGTTTTCTTGAGCTAAATCTTTCATTACAGATAATACATCTCCAATAGTTTCAGGATCGAGTGCAGACGTTGGCTCATCAAAAAGAATAACTTTTGGTTTCATAGCTAAAGATCTTGCTATTGCAACTCTTTGTTTTTGACCACCTGATAAATCTCCTGGATAAGAATCAGCTTTATCTGAAAGTTTAACTTTTTCAAGTAATTCTCTTCCAATTTCAATAGCTTCAGCTTTTGATCTTTTCTTCACTAGATTTTGAGCAAGAGTAATATTTTCCAAAATAGTTAAATGAGGGAAAAGGTTAAAATGTTGGAAAACCATTCCAACTTCACTTCTAATTTCTTTTAAATTCTTTTTACTAGCATGAATATCAATATTATCAACTAAAATAGTACCACTGTCAATATCTTCAAGTCCATTAATACATCTAATTAATGTAGATTTACCAGAACCTGAAGGTCCACAAACTACAACAATCTCACCTTTTTTTACAGAAAAATCAATATTTTTAAGCACATGAAAATCATCATAATACTTATCAATTTTATTCATAGAAATTATATTTTCACCCATTAAGTCTCTTTGTTTAATTTTAAATTTTCATCTTATTATAGATTTATTTAATATATCATTAATATGTTATTTCTCTATAATAAATATACAATTAATAGTTTATCAAATTTTTGATACAATTCCAAGCTAAAATGGAGATAAAATGAACAAATACAAAATTTTTGAATATAGAGCGGATATATTACTATTAACAGTAGCGATTGCTTGGGGTGTTACTTTCTTAATGGTACAAGAAGCTATTGATTCAACTCCAGTTTACTCATTTTTATTCTTTAGATTTGGACTTGCAAGTATTTTAATGTTTTTTATCGCATATAAATATTTAAAAGAGATAAATAAAAAAACTATTCTAGTTGGAATGTTATTAGGTACTTTTCTATTTTCAGCTTTTGCAACACAAACCTTTGGCTTAAGTTACACAAAAAGTTCTATCGTTGCTTTTATCACAGGACTTAATGTAATTTGTGTTCCTTTTTTAGCCTATTTTATATTTAAAGACCATGTAAGAAGAAATGTTTTTATTGCTTCACTTATTGCTGTTGTTGGTTTATACATGCTTACTATGTCTGGTAAACTTACTTTAGGTTACGGAGAATTTTTAACACTTATTTGTGCTTTTCTTTTTGCATTACATATAATTTTTACAGGTAAATATTCAAAAGAAGTTAATGTATATCTATTAGTATTATTCCAATTAATCACAGTAACAATTTTATCCCTTATTTTTTCGTTAAGCCTTGATGCTACGACTTTTGATTTAAATTATGACTATACTTTTTTTAAAGCAGTAATAGTAACAGCAGTATTTGCAACAGTTTATGCTTTTTTAATACAAACATATATGCAACAATTTACAACTGCAACTAAAACAGCAGTTATATTTACAATGGAGCCTGTTAGTGCTGCAATTTATGGATATGTAGCTGGTGGAGAGATACTTACAAGTACTCAAATTACCGGTGCAGTTTTAATTATTCTTGCTACGTTAATAGCAGAGTTACAATTTAAGAAAAAAACATAGGTAAAACTTGCTCTTTTAATGCTACTTTTAATAGATAACATTGTTATACATATTATTTAGGAGCATTAAATGAGTAAATTTCTATATATCACTGACCAACTTGAGCATAAAGAACATAGTTTTATTGGCCCACTTTTTGAAAAATATCTAACTGCACACTATGAAATAAATATTGTCTACTTTTCTAAAACTAAAAACACTTTTGAAAGTTATGATAATAAGTTTATTATTCCACATGATGAAAAAATAGATACTTTATCAGTATTAGAAAGAAATGGAGTAAGTCTTGGAGACTACGATTTTGTAGCAGTAAGAAACGATACTGATATTTTAAAAGAAGTTATACAAAAAAGAGCTCTTTTTAACTATAAAGTTGCATTTAGATTGTCTTACCCAAAAAGAATTGCAAAACTTCAAAAAGATGAAGCAAACAATAAAAAGAGTTTCTTAGATGTTATTAACAACAAAATTAAATTATATGGAGAAACAAGCCTTATAAATGATTGCGATATTTTCTTACCAACATCTAGAAAAATGAGAGATGATTATCTAAAAAATGTTAAGACTAGAACCTTTGTTATTCCATCAGGAATTGATCCAGAAGTTATGACAAAAAACATTCAACATGAAGGTGTAGAAAAAAGATTTTTCTATGCAGGAACACTAGATAAACTAAGAGAATTTGAAACTATTTTAGATGCCTTTAGTGAATTATCTGATGGAACATATAAGATTATGATTTCTTCAAAAGATCCTGGATATACTCAAAAATTAGTTGAAAAGTATTCAAATATTAAGGAACATATTGAAGTATATGATGCTAAAACAAAAGAGGAACTTTTAGCTCTTATTGCAAAAGCAGATATTGGTCTTGCACTATTACCTGATATTGAGTTATTTAATTCTTCAACACCAATGAAAGTTCTAGATTATTATTCATCTGCAGTTCCATGTATTATGACACAGAATGAAAATAATGAATCAATTTTTGAAAAAGATACAAGTGCATGGATGTGTGATTTTTCAAAAGAAACTATTAAAGAAAAACTTGACTATATATTAGGTTTAACAAAGGATGAAGTTACACAAGTTGGACTTCAAGGACAAGCAAGACTTCTTGCAGTTAGAAATTATAAACGAATAGCTGATGATTTGGCACATCAGTTAAATATTTTATAAGAGGACTTACCTCTTATAGTTATCCTTTTTTAAAAACTTTTACAATATAGGACAATTTCTATCCTATATTGATTTAAATCAAGATAATAATTGTCCTATTTAATTATAATTCTCTTAGAAATTCAAAAAAAGGATAAAAATGAAAAGATCTTTCAAATCTATTTTGTTTTCGTTATTAATATTTACTTCAGCATATGCTGGAGACAAGTTTGCTAATCTTACTGAAGATTATCTAACTAATAACGCTTCATTAAATGTAAGAACGGTTATTGCTAAAGATTCTAATACTTCATTAAAAGTTTTAGAAATCTTATCACACGACAGTAATAAACAAGTAAGACAATATGCAAAAAACAATTTAAAATAATCAATATAATACAGTAGGTTAGTTTCTCCCTTCCTACTGTATTTTCTACAATTTGACCTAAATCACAACTGCTATACAAATTTTTTGATATTATTTTCAAATCCCAATAAAGAGTAATTTATGAAAAAATTCTTCAAACAGTTTAAAAAAGTAAATTCGGAACCTATAGAAAAAGCAAATATTATATGGTCATGGATAGCATCTTTTTTAGGAATATTAGCAATTTCATATTTTCACCAAGATGTATTAAATGATAAAGACTTAACATTAGTAATTGCATCATTTGGTGCTAGTGCTGTATTAATTTATGGAGCAGTAAACTCTCCGCTTGCTCAACCTAGAAACTTAGTAGGGGGACATATTTTATCTGCAATTATTGGTGTAGCTTCATTTAGAATATTTAATGGAAATATTTTATTTTGTTCAGCTTTTGCAGTTGCAACTGCTATTTTAGTTATGCAATTAACTCTTACTTTACATCCCCCAGGAGGGGCAACTGCTTTAATAGCAGTAATTGGAAGTGAACAAATCCATGAATTAGGCTTTTTATATGTATTAGTTCCAGTTGCTTCTGGATCCTTGATATTATTATTAATTGCACTACTTGTAAATAATATACCTAAACATAGATCATATCCATTATCTTTAAAAGAATTTAGAGAAAAATATTTAAGTGATGATTAAAAAAAATTTTTATCCCAAGAAATCACAGCCCAATAAGCAAAATCTTTTTCTTCTTTTTTCTTCTCATCTATTGAGTCATAATAAGCTTCTAATCTACTAATCTCATTTTTACTTAAACCATCTATACTCCAAGAAACACTTTCTATGAACTTCTCTTTTGAAGTATAAATAGTACTTCTTCCCTCACTTTGTATAAAATTAACACTTGCATTTATTCCAAGAGAATATAAAATATTAACTACATAAATATAATCAGGTTTTCTAATAATATCTCTTTGTAAAACTTCTAGAATCTCTTCACTTACAAAAGAGCCACCTTTTTTATATGTGATAGCTACTTTTTTATTAGCCTTTTCATTTAGTTTTAATAAAGCTTCTTTCATATTCTTTACTTCCATAGAACGAGATGCTATTACTAAATCACAATTAGATACCTCATCCCATGAATCGTACCAAGATTTATTTATAATATTTATATTTTCTATTTTTTCTTTCTTTGCATTTTCTTGAAGTATTTCTAACATTACAGGTGAGTAATCTAAACTATTTACTTCGTTTACACTTTTTGCAAGTCTAAGTGATAAATTTCCAACTCCACAACCAACATCTAAAACACTATTTATATCAGTTAAATCAAGTAAGTTTAAAAACTGCTCATTATAAATTGACTTATGAACTTTTTTATTCATAAAAGGTGCTTTTTCATTCCAAGCATCTTTTCCTTTTGCTTTAAAAGAAGTAAGTTTTTTTTGTTCTACATAAAGTTTATTAAAATCAATATCTTCATATTTCATAACTAATCTTTTTTAACCCAAACTTTAAATTTCCAAGAAGGAGACTTAATTTTTCCATGCTCTAGTATTTCATCATATGATTTTTCTTCTAGTAAATCCCAAGTTGAAAAATCAATAGGTTTTAAAAAGGCATCTGCAACACCTTCGAAATCTACTTCAGATAAGTACATTTTATCAACATAAGGGAATAGTGTTTCATATATATTAGCACCACCAATTATAAATAACTCTTCTTCAGCAGACTCTCTTGCAAAGTTAAATGCCTCTTGAACATCAGAAAAAGTATGTACACCTTCATTCTCAAAGCCAGAATTTGATAATACAAGTGATGTTCTATTTGGAAGTGGTTTTCCAATACTCTCAAAAGTTTTTCTTCCCATTAAAATATGATGACCACTTGTAATAGTTTTAAAGTTTTTAAAATCTTCACTTATATGCCATAACATTTCATTGTTTAAACCTATTTCCCAATTTTTACCATATGCTACTATCATTGAAATTTTCATCTCTTATCCTTATACTGCCATTTGGGCTTTGATACCCTCATGCGATTTATATCCAACTAATTCAAAATCTTCCATTTTAAAATCTTCAATGTTTTTAACATCTGGATTTATTTTCATAGTAGGTTTAGAAAAAGGTTCTCTAGAAAGTTGTAGGTTTACTTGATCGTAATGGTTTGAGTATATATGTGCATCACCAAATGTATGTACAAAATCTCCCACTTCTAAATCACAAACTTGTGCAATCATCATAGTTAATAATGCATAAGAAGCAATATTAAACGGTACTCCTAAAAATGTATCTGCACTTCTTTGGTATAACTGACAAGATAATTTTCCTTCTGCCACATAAAATTGAAAGAATGTATGACAAGGTGGTAATGCCATTTTTTCTAATTCACCTACATTCCAAGCTGACAATATTAAACGTCTTGAATCTGGGTTTGTTTTGATTTGATTAATTAGTTCTGCTAATTGATCAACACTCTTTCCATCAGTACCTTTCCAAGAACGCCATTGAGCTCCATATACAGGACCTAATTCTTTTATTGTATCAGTATTAACATAACCTAAATCTTTACCTTGTGCATTTGCGTTTGCAGTCCATACAGTTTTTTTATCCGTCAAGTTTTCTCTTTTATCACCAAAGTTAATTTCAGCAAGTCTTCTTTCATCTGTACTTCCCTCAATAAACCATAATAACTCAGAAATTATTGCTTTTAAGTGTGTCTTTTTTGTAGTCACAAGTGGAAAGCCTTCACTTAAATCAAATCTCATTTGGTATCCAAATACAGATGTAGTTCCCGTACCTGTTCTATCTTCTTTTTTAACACCATTTTTTAAAATGTGGTCTAATAAATCTAAATATTGTTTCAATTACTTTCCTTCTTCATATACTCATAAAGATATAAGTATTCTCTTAATTCATTTAAACTTGTTTTTTGTAAACCAGCTTCAATCCATTGTTTTATTTCATCAGGAAGTTCCAAAGGTTTTACAAGTTCTTCTTTTTTTGATTTTGGTATTTTACCATGTTCTTCCAATAATTTCACATCAATTTTCTCTTTAAACTCTTCTTTTATATCTTTACATAGATTTATAAACTCTTTTCCATATTTTTCGAACTTTACAAGCCCTACTCCATTTACTTTTAACATCTCTTCTTTTGTCGTTGGAAGTTTCAAACTAAACTCTTTTAGACTTTTATCTCCAAATATTACATAAGCAGGAACTTCATGTTTTAGTGCTATTTGCCTTCGTAAATTTCTAAACTTTTCATATAGTTCTTCATCAAAAGATAGAACCTCCGCATACTCTTCTTGTTTTACAGTAATTCCAAGTTTATCACTATCAATTAAAAGCTTTTCATCACCTTTTAATATCTTCATTCCTAGATTGTCTATTTTAAGAACTCTAAATTCTCCTAAAATAAGTGCTTGCATATCTATTAGTTTATCAGCAATTGCTAGCCATTCATTTTTACTCTTATTAGCCCCCAAACCATATACTTTTAGTTTATCATGACCAAACTCTAAAAGTTTTTGATTTTTTGAGCCTCTTAAAATATCTATAATATGATTTGTTCCGAACCTTTGCTGGCTTCTATAAACTGCAGATAAAAACTTTTGAGCATCCACACTTACATCTACTTGGTTTACTTCACCTTTAGTACAATTATCACATAAGATTTCACAAGCAGGAATATCATCTTCAAAATACGATGCAATGATTTGATGTCTGCAATTATTAGAAACACAATATCTATACATAAACTCCAACTTATCAAGTCCAGTTTGTTGATATGAATCATCTATAGAGTCTTCTATTTGTATCTTTCTTTTTACCTCATCACCTTTTGAATAAAGTAAATATACATAAGACATAAGACCATCTCTTCCCGCTCGTCCAATTTCTTGATAATAATTCTCTAATGTTTTAGGTAAGCTTGTATGTATAACAAACCTAATATTTGATTTATCAATCCCCATACCAAAAGCAATAGTTGCTACTACAATATCTACGTTCTCATATACAAAGTCATTAAAAACTTCATCTTTAGTCTGCGCACTTAATCCTGCATGATAAGCTTTTGATTTATAACCATTATCACTCAAGAATTTAGCCGTTGATTCTGCTTCTTTTCTAGTAAAGGTATATATGATTCCACACAATCCTTTGTGTGATTTTAAAAAGTTTAGTATTTGGCTCTTTCCATTTGAAATACGAGGTTCTACTTTTATCTCTAAATTATCTCTTAATGTTTTTGCTCTAAAGTGTTTTGCATCTACTAAATTTAAACTCTGTGATATATCAACTTCTACTTTTTTTGTAGCAGTTGCTGTAAATGCAGCGATACTAACTTCTGGAAAAAATTGTTTTAATCTATTTAAGTTTCTATATTCAGCCCTAAACTCATGACCCCATCCAGATACACAATGAGCTTCATCTATTACAAAGTAGTTAATATTTATTCTTTGAAGTACTTGCACAAACTCATTTGAAGTAAATCGTTCAGGTGCAACATATACAAATTTTAACTCACCTTTTAACAAAGCTTGCATTGTAAATGTATTTTCATCATTTGTCTGAGATGAACTAATCATAGATGCTTTTATATCTAAGTCTTTTAAAGCTTTTACTTGGTCTTGCATTAGTGCAATAAGAGGAGAGATTACAACAGTAACTCCACTCATTAATAAAGTTGGTAATTGATAACAAAGTGATTTTCCACCACCAGTTGGAAGTATTGTGAGTACATCGTGGCTTTTTAATATACTATCAACTACTTCTTCTTGGAAAGATCTAAATTTATCATGTCCAAATATATTTTTTAAGATTTTTTCTTTTTCATTCATCCTTGAATATTAACATAATCTATTTAAGTATTCTGCTATACTTAATAAATAACCTTGAAAGGTATTTTTATGCTAGAAAAAAAAATAGATTTAAAAAGAGATATCACTTTAACACTTTTAGTTTTTTATGGTCTTGGTAATATTTTAGGTGCTGGTATTTATGTATTAATTGGTCAAATAGCTGGTATTTCAGGTATGTATATCATTTTTTCTTTTTTACTTGCATGTATTATAATCTTTTTTACAGCCTTAACATATGCAGAACTTTCTTCACGATTTCCTTTTAGTGCAGGTGAAGCTTTATATGCAAAAGAAGCCTTTAATTCTAAAAGTTTATCTATTATTATTGGTTTAATTATTTCACTAACAGGAATTTTATCTAGTGCAACAATTTTACATGGCTTTAATGGCTACATCTCACACTTTATTGAGTTGTCTCCTTATGTAACATCTACAGTAGTGATTATTGTACTTTGTATTGTTTGTATTTTAGGAATTGGACATTCAGTTAAAGTTGCTTCTGTTTTTACACTTATAGAAGTTTTTGGATTATTATATATTATTTTTATAGGCTTTGATAAAATTCCAATGGATACAGTAGAAATAGCTACACTAATTCCGCCTTTTGAAATATCTGCATGGTATATGATATCACTTGGAGCTTTTTTAGCTTTTTATGCTTTTATTGGGTTTGAAGATATGGTAAATGTTGCTGAAGAAGTTGAAAATCCTACAAAAAATATGCCAAAAGCTATTATTATAGTACTATTTGTATCTACTTTTTTATATATTTTAGTAGCTTTTGTATCAGTTATTGCAATAGAACCTAGAATGTTAGCTAAAAGTACTTCTCCACTTGCAGATGTATATGTAAAACTAGCAAATGAAGATCCTGTATTATTAAGTTTTATTGGTATGTTTGCAGTTATAAACGGAGCTTTAATACAAATAATTATGGTTTCCAGAGTATTTTATGGAATGAGTATGAATAAATGGATTCCAAATATATTTTCTAAAGTAAATGAAACAACAAGAACTCCAGTATCTGCCACAATATTTGCATCTGTTAGTATACTTATTTTTACACTTTGGTTACCTATATTAACTCTTGCAAATCTAACAAGTTTTTTAATTTTTATAATATTCACGTTAATGAATGTAGCATTAATTAAAATTAAAATGCAAAGACAAGCACCTGAAAGAATAATTTCTTATCCTCTTTATATACCAATAATAGGAATTTTAATAAATGTATCAATGATAAGTATTCAGTTTATTTCATTACTTACTAATATTTAGCATATTGTAATATGTGAAAAGATATTATAATAAAACAACTCAATATCATAAGGTTTATTTTATGTTAACTAACCAAGACTTTATTGACTTAAATACAAAAGTCAACACTTCATGCAAAGCAAAGGCTAGAATTTTTACCTTACTTACGGTGCCATCTATACTTTTTGCTATTATAATACTAGGATACTTAGGGCATTTTCCACTTAAAGTTGAGATTCATAGTGTTATTTTAATAGGTTTTATTTATTTTATTTATCTCTTCTTTATTAGACATAATGCTTATTATGTTTCTTGTAAATTTAGAACTTCTTATGAAGAGCTAGTTTTTTATTTAAAAGAGTATATTAATAACAACCTTTTAACTATTGGTGATACAACAAAAGCAAATGGTAGTGCAGATGATTTTTTAAAAGATTTTACAAGCAATATTAGAAATACAAACTTTTCTTCAATTGCATCAGGTATATTTCCAACACTTGGTATTTTAGGAACTTTTATATCTATTGCTTTTTCTATGCCTGATTTTTCTTCTGGAACTTCTAGTGCTTTAGAAGAAGAGATTACTTTACTTTTAGGTGGAGTGGGAACTGCCTTTTATGTATCAATCTATGGAATATTCTTATCTATTTGGTGGACTTTTTTTGAAAAATTTGGAATGAGTAGATTTGAGCATGATTGCTTTGTAATTACTGAAAATACAAAATCTTTCTTTTGGACAAAAATAGATATTGAATCTATTAATATAAAAAGTAATATTGAAAACTTTGAAAAAATGACTCATATTTTTGAGCAACTAACATCAAAAGATATCTTAGATAATATTAATACTTCAATAGAAAAAAGAGCCAATTTACTTGAAAATATTTTAGATAAAGAGTTAACTTTATCTTCAAAAGTAAATGATAATATTGCTAATAGTGAAAAACTAGCTGCTATCGTTGATACCTTAAATACAAATATTCAAGCTAAAATAGAAAACTTTAGTGAAGAAAAAGAAATTCATACAGAATATACAAAACTTTTAAACAATAATGTAAAAGAATTAAATCAAGCCTTAGAAAATATAAGTTCTAAAAATCTTGAGCTTATTTATGCAAATATTATAAAAAGTATCGAAACTATGAAAAATGAAATGGATAGAATTGGTTGGAGATTTCATAAAGAACTAGATGAATATGATAGTAAATTTTCTAATAAATTACAAAATTCTTTAGAATCAATAGATGAAGAAACAGCTAAAATTATTGAAGATTTAAAAGAATTTAAAGAGATACAAAAGTAGCCAATATGTATGATAAAAAGCAAAGCAATGAAGAAAACTTTTGGATATCTTATGCAGATTTAATGGCTGGATTACTTTTTGTATTTATTCTAGTAATTGGTGCAATTATTATAAAATATCTTTATGCTCAAACTGATTTAAAAGCAATTAAAACAGATTTACAAGAACAAAAAAATGCTTTAAATTTAAGTGAAGAAGAGCTTTTAAATAAAAAGAAAAAACTAACTAGTGTAAATAGCCAATTAAAGAAAATTCAAGAAGAGAAAGTACGCTTATCTTTTGACTTAGCTAAATCACAAAATATGTTTAATGAAACAAAAGAGCTTTTAGAAAAAGAAAAAGATTTAGCAAAAAAGTTAGGTACACAATTAGATGAAAAAAATAAAAACTTAGAACTATCAATAGAACAAATTGAAAAGATAACTGCAATTTTAGAAGATAAAGAAAACAGTATCAAACTTCTAAATCAAAATCTTGAAGATGAAAAAAATACAATCTTAGAAAAAACAAAAGAGATAAACCTAAATCTTGAAGAAATGGCAAAATTAAAAGCTTTACTTTTTGATTATGAACTTCAAGTTAAAGAGCAAAATGTAAGGAATACAGAACTTTTAGTAAAACTTGAAAATCATGAGAATATGATTTCTTTAAAAGATGAAGAGTTACTAATGCTTGAGAATAAAATACTTATTCAAAGTAAACTTCATCAAAAACTAGTAGAAGAGTTTGATATAACAAAAGTGAAAATCAAACATCTAACAGGTATTAAAATAACAGTAATATCAAAACTTAGAGAAAAACTAGGAAAATCTATAAATATTGATGAAAAAAGTGGAGCTATTACCTTTTCATCTAATATTCTTTTCGATCAAGGTAAATATACTTTAAAAGAAGAATCAAAAAAAGAGCTTAGTTTAGTTTTAAAAAAATATTTACAAGCCTTACTTGATGATGAAAATATACGAAAATATATACACAGTATTACAATTGAAGGACATACAAACTCTGATGGGTCTTACTTAGATAATCTTGCTCTTTCACAACAAAGAGCCTTAGAAGTTATGCAGTTTTTATATACTTCGCAAATTGCAGATAAAGCACTTTTAGAAAAATATGTAAATGCAAGTGGTAGGTCTTACTCTGATATTGTTTATAAAGATGGTGTAGAAGATAAAGATAATTCAAGAAGAATTGAAATAAAATTTAGAATTAAAAATGAAGTTGCTATAAAAGAACTTCAAAACTTTTTAGGCAACAAAAAATGAAAGAGCAGTTATTTGAACCTAAAAGATTAAAAGAGTTATCAAGTAAAATAAGAGAAAAGAAGAAAGAGAAAAAAACATTTTTACGAAAACTTCTAACTAAGCTGGGTTTATGAAAAGAAGAGACTTTATAAAATTTTCTGTTCTTGGACTTGTATTATTTCAAAAAGAGACACTTATTGCTAAAACTATATCAAAAAACAATGCCTTAGTTTTAGAAGAAGTTTATGAAATACTATTTCCAAAAACTACTACTATGCCAAGTTCTAAAGAGTTTAATGCCTTAAAGTTTTTACTATCTACAATAAATCATAAAAGCTTTTTAGATTATGACAAAAACTTAGTTATCAATGGAGCAAATAGTTTTATAAGAAGTTTTCCAAAGTTTTTAAAACTTAATAAAGAAGAAAAAAAAGAGTTAATTTATTCAATTGTAAATGACAATGATTATGCTAATACTTGGCTTTCAAAACTTGTATATTTTGGAATTGAAGCAATGCTTGCAGATCCTATTTACGGTGGAAATACAAATCAAATAGGATGGAAAAGTATAAATCATAAAATAGGATATCCAAGACCTAAAAGAAGATATGGGAAAAAACTATGATGTATGATATTTGTGTAATTGGAAGTGGAGCTGGAGCTGGTCCTATTATTTATGAGTTATCAAAACAAGGACATAAGGTTTGTGTTTTAGAAAAAGGTGACTTTTACAAAAGAGAGGATTTCTCAAAAGATGAACTTGCAGTTACAAGAAGAAGCGTTTATAATCCAAAATTAGAAGATGAATACCATACAGTTGAAGAGTATATTAATGAAGAATGGACAAAGTTCCCTACATATGATACGGGTTGGAATTTTAATAATGGAAACTTAGTAGGTGGTTCTTCAAACTTTATGAGTGGATTTTTTTATAGATTAAAACCTGATGATTTTAAATTAGCTTCTAAATATGGAAAAATAAAAGATTCAAATATTGTAGATTGGCCAATAACTTATGAAGACATGGAAAAGTATTATGATAAAGTTGAAAAAATTATTGGAGTATCTGGTGAAGTTAGTGATTACAAATATCAAGAACCTAGAAGCTCAAAAACTTTTCCTTTTAAAGCTTTAGATGAACATCCAATTACAAAACTAATAGATAAAGCATCTAAAGAGTTAAACTTTAGTATTGTAAAAACTCCCCGAGCAATTATAAGTGAAGCTTACAAACAACGTAGTGCATGTTACTATTCGAATTATTGTGGCTCTTACGGATGTTCTAGTGGTGCAAAAGGAAGTTCAAGAGAGGCTTTAATACTTCCTGCATTAAAAACAAATAATTTGACTATTATTACAAATGCAAACGTAATTAAACTAAATACAAATAAAGATAAAAAAATTACCTCTGCTTTATACCTAAGCAAACAAGGAAGTAAAAAAGAAGTAAAAGCAAAGCTTTTTATTCTAGCAGCACAAGCTATTGAGTCTTCAAGATTGTTACTAAATTCAAAAGATGCAAACTTTCCAAATGGAGTTGCTAATAATTCTTTAAATGTAGGGAAAAATCTACTCTCTTCAAGTGGTGGAATAGTTACAGGGACATTTGATGAAAGCGTAATACCTTTAAAAGAGTTAATGACTCCGGGACTTTTTGTAAATAGAGCTATTAAAGATTTTTATTTTACAAAAGAGTTCAAAGGTGGAATGGTTGAAATGGTTTTTGAACATGCAAATCCAATAAGACGAGCAAATTTTTTTAAGTGGGATGAAAATGATTCAAGTAAACTTTTAATTGGAAAAGAATTACAAGATAAACTTTTTTCTTCTTTTACAAAAACAAAAACTTTAAATATGGAAATATTTGCAGATTGGAGTTCAAATGATAACTCTTTTGTAAGTGTTGATGAAAACTACAAAGATAAATACGGAATACCTGTTGCAAATATAAGAATTGGAACTTTAAAACATGATTTAGAAGTATCAAACTTTTTAGCAAAAAAAGCAGTTAAACTCTTAAAGCAAATGGGTGCAAAAAATATTCAAAGTAATATAGATGCACTTCCATCTTCAAACTTACAAGCAGGGGGTTGTAGATTTGGAGATAATCCAAAAACTTCTGTTTTAAATAAGTACTGTCAAGCACATGAAGTTAAAAACCTTTTTGTAACAGATGGAAGTTTTATGCCAAGTGGAGGTTCTGTTCCTTTTACTTTTACAATTTATGCAAACTCTTTTAGAGTCGCATCTTATATTAAAAACAATTTTAATAAATTAGTTGATAAATAAGATGTATTCTTAGTATCTTACTAATTAACAAACTCTTTTATATTATCAGCTACCATTTTTATAAGCCTAGTTCTAGCTTCTATACTTGCCCAACCTATATGTGGAGTTAACAGTAATCTATCTTTATTTTTAACTTTTAATAAAGGATTAAATTCTTCAATTGGTTCTTTATTAACTACATCAATTCCACAATAAATTTCTTTTTCATCAATTAAAATGCTTAGATCTTTTTCATTTATAATTCCACCACGCCCAAGGTTTAATAAGATTGCACCATCTTTCATAGTTTTCATATTTTTATAATTTAATAAATTTTCTGTTTGCTCATTTAAAGGACAATGAATTGATATAATATCACTAGTTTTAAGTAGTTCATCAAGATTTACTCTTTTAAATTCACTATTATTATTTCTTCCACTTGTAGAATAATATACTACTTCACAATCAAAAGCTTTTGCTCTTTTTGCAAATGATGATCCAATATCACCAAGACCTATAACCCCTACTCTTTTTTTATCAAGCTCAAAAAATGGCTTATCTATATGAGTAAAGATTTTTGATTTTTGCCAATTACCATTATCCACATAAGATTTATAATAATTTAACTTTTGTACAAAATAGAATATCATTCCAAAAGCAACTTGAGAAACAGAAGAACTTGAATATCCTGCTACATTTTTTACTTCAATTTCTTTTTGCTTTGCATACTCTAAATCTACATTATTCATTCCTGTTGCACTAATACAAATAAGTTTTATATTTGAATTTTCCATATGTTCTTTAGCAATTACAACTTTATTTGTAATTACGATATCTGCATCTTTTACTCTATCTTTTGTTTCATTTTCATTTGTCATATCATAAGATGTAACATCACCTAAAGTGTTAAAGTTATCTACATTTATATCAAACCCTAAAGTTGATCTATCTAAAATTACTATTTTCATATTTTTCCTTTATAAATTATTGTAATAGTACAATATAAAAGATTTAATTCAACTAGCAAAAAACTTGATCTATAACAAACTCTAAAATAAAAAGTCAAAACCCATATCTTAATTATTTTTAAGTACACAGGATATTGTTTTGTTGAAATAAATATTATTTAAATTAATTTAATTTTTTTTAAGATTATTTATATTAAAAAAAGATAAACTATTAAAAATAAATATAAAGAGTTAATATGTTTAAAAATATGAAATTAACAACAAAAATTCTAAGTTCAATGTCTATCTTAATTATAGGGATGCTTATAATTACAGCCACTTCTTATAATGGTATACATAAAATAGGCAATGAAATAAAGGAAATAGCTGAATATGAAGCTCCTTTATTAAATGTAATTACAAAAATTGAGAAAGATGTTTTAAAAGAAGAAGTTTTAACATTAGAATTAATTATTAGTTCAAAAAATGTTATGAGTAAAGAGTTTAAACATATATCAGAAGAAATAAATAAGCTAGAGGAAATGACAACTAAAGACATATTAGCTTGTATTAATCTATCTAAAAAAGCTGCCAATCATGCTCATGATTTGAACTTAAAAAATCGTTATCTTAAAGTTGGTGAGGCATGTCAATTATTTAAAAATGAACAAAAAGTATTTGAAAAACATTTAATTCAATTAAAAAGTGATTTAACTCTAGGTCATTTAGAGAATATAGACAATCAACAAAATATCATTATGGAAGAATTAATGAGAATGGATGAACAAGCTCTAAAAGTAGTTCAAATTATGGAAGAATTATCTGATAATCTAATTAAACAAGCAGAGAAAGATGAAAAATCTATTCTACTTACAGTTGAGTTAACATCAGTTATATTTTTATTACTTGCTATTGCTATTACTATTTTATTAAATAAAGAGATAAAAAGAAAAATAGATGGTTTCCAAGAGGGTCTTTTAAATTTCTTCAAATACTTAAATAGAGAAAATAGTGATGTTCACTTACTAAATGATACTTGTAATGATGAAATGGGAACAATGGCAAAAGTTGTTAATGAAAATATTAATAAAACAAAAATAGGTATTGAACAAGACAGACAAGTTATTAATGATACAATTATGGTTTTAGCTGAATTTGGAAAAGGTGATTTAGGACAAAGAGTAACAACGAATAGTAGTAATCCAGCACTAGAAGAACTAACAACTTTATTAAATCAAATGGGTTCAAATATTGAATCTAATATAGAAAAAGCTTTAAATATTTTAGGAGAATACTCAAATAGTAATTATATGAATAGAGTTGATACTCAAAATATAAAAGAGCACCTATTAAAATTAGCAAATGGAGTTAATATCCTAGGTGACTCAACAACAAAACTATTAACTGAGAACTTAGTAAAAGGACTGTCCTTACAAGAAAATGCTACAACATTAAATGACAATGTATCAAAATTAAGTACAAGTTCAAATCAACAAGCTGCATCTTTAGAAGAAAGTTCTGCTGCATTAGAAGAGATAACAAGTACTATTGCATCTAATGCTGGAAATGTTACAAAAATGTCTTCTTTAACAAATGATCTTTCATCTGCAGTAAAAATTGGAGAAAATCTAGCAAATGAAACATCTACATCAATGAATTTGATTGATGAAAAAGTTAGTTCAATAAATGAAGCAATTGCTATTATTGATCAAATTGCATTTCAAACAAATATTCATTCACTTAATGCAGCTGTTGAAGCTGCAACTGCTGGTGAAGCAGGAAAAGGTTTTGCAGTAGTTGCGGCGGAAGTTAGAAACTTAGCAACAAGAAGTGCAGATGCAGCGAAAGAAATTAAAGAATTAGTTCAAGATGCAACAAGTAAAGCAGATGAAGGAAAAGGAATTTCTGCTAAGATGATTGAAGGATATAATGATCTTAATGGAATTATATTAACGACTGTTGAATTAATAAATGAAGTATCAACAGCTTCTTCTGAACAACAAAAAGGTATAGAACAAATAAATGATGCAATATCTCAACTTGATAAAGCTACACAAAAAAATGCAGTAATTGCAAGTCAAACAAATGATATTGCAAATGATACCACTAAAATGGCTCTTGAAATAGTAGAAGAGGTTAATAAGTCAGAGTTTAATGGAAAAAATAATATAAAAACTAATAAAAAGAGCATCGAGAATAGACCTCTTAGCACTGCGAATGAAACTATTCAAAATAAAGCACAAAAAGAAGTTAAAAAAACAATAATTGCTAATAATGATACAGATGAATGGGAGAGTTTTTAAAAACTCTTCCACTCGCTAATTACGTCGTTGACCTGGTTTTGGAGCAGTTACTTCTTTTTGTAAATCAATAGATAAATTATGATAAAAAAGCTCACCATAATCTGTAGTTCTATTAATAATCTCATAAGCTTGAACTAAAGTATTATTATATTTTAAAGCATCTTGTAAAATCTTAATTATCTTTACAGATTCTAAAAAGTTAACATGAGAAGGTGCTTCAATTGGCGAGCTATAATATTTATGCATTCTTTCTACTAAATTTTTATTTCTAATTTCAATAAATACAGATTCAATAGGTGATTTAAAGAAAAGTATTTTTTGTTTTACATTTATTGAAATATATGTTGTTTCCATTCCATATATTTTTCTTGAAAAAGAATCAAAAAGAAAAAGCTTTTTATTATAGTTATTGTTAAATAATTCATATATTAATTCTAATATTTTTATTTTTTCTTCTTTAGAATAAAAGTTACCAATACTTGCAAAACAAAAAGATAAAACTGATTTAATTGAATACCATTCTGTAGTATCATAATCATATCTTAGCATCTGATCAATTCTTGCTAATTTTAATTCTTCTATATCTTTACTACTCTTTGTTCTGTACACTTCTTGTACAGCAGTATCTCTATACATAGGACCTGGAAATTGAGCTTGAATAACAAATCTTCTATTTTGTTCTAGTTCCATAATGTATTTTAATCGACCATAATAGTCTTCATCAATAATTCTAACTTCTTTTTGAGGAATTTGAGTGATTGATTTTAAGAACTCATCGCTATTACAACCCTCTTCCCATATATAATCTGGATATCTAAATATTGTACAGATTTTATCTTTTATTTCATTACTTGGCTCTATGTCTGTAACATTGTCAATCCACGAAGTAACCGTTCTTCTATCTTTATTTATTAGTGATGCAAATTTAGAAATACTTAGATTTGATCTTTTAAATATTTCAATAAATTTATCAATTGAACTTTTGTAATTCATTCTAATACCTTTATAATCTTTATTGATAATTGTACCATTTTAAAACATAAAATCAAATATTGTACATATTCTCTTAATAGTAGAAAAAGTTGTAATTTACAATACAGAAATAATACATCACTACAATGTAGAAATGATGTATACTAATACACAAATAAATATTGAAGGATATATATGAGCGCAGGAAAAAAATTTAGAAAAGCTTTAAGTGAAGAGACTCCTTTACAAATCGTAGGGACAATTAATGCATACCAAGCATTACAAGCTACAAAAGTTGGTTATAAAGCAATTTACCTTTCAGGTGGAGGAATTGCAAATGCATCATATGGTTTACCAGAT
>NYWO01000011.1 GCA_002685075.1 Arcobacter sp. | reverse complement strand
TGATACATTAGTTTCATCAAAAAAAGATGTTTGTATTGTGGATATTATTAATGATAGTTTAGAAGAAGATAAAAAGGATTCTACCATTCATCCTGCGGATAGAGAACAAGTAAAAGCAGATTTTAAAGATCATCTTGATGGAGTAACAGAATTTTATAGTAATAAGCATCGTATACTAAAAAAAGATGGTTCATGGTCATGGATTTTAAGTCGTGGAAAAGTTGTTAATCGTGCTCCTAATGGTGAACCATTACGTATAATTGGAACACATACAGATATTACAGAAAGAGAATTAGCTTCATTAATTTATAAAAATAGTTCTCAATGTATGTTTGTATCAGATTCAAATAACAATATAATCAGTGTTAATCCTGCATTCATTAAAGTTACTGGATATTCTGAAGGTGATGTTTTAGGTAAAAATCCCAAAATACTTGCTTCGGGAAAACATGATAGAAATTTTTACAAAAAAATGTGGCAAGTATTAAAAAGTAGGGGATATTGGAGTGGTGAGCTTTTAAACAAACGAAAAAATGGAGAAATATATAATCAAGAGCTAAAAATTGATAGTGTTGTTAATGAAAATGGAATAGTTGATCATTATGTGGCACTTTTCTCGGATGTAACACAAAAGAAAAAGTCTGAAGAGATAATTAAAAAACAGGCTAATTTTGATTCTTTAACACATTTAGAAAACCGACGTATGTTTAAATTACGTTTAGAACAAGAAATAGAACGAAGTTCTAGATTAAATATACCATTTGCTGTATTCTTTATAGACTTGGATCATTTCAAAGATGTAAATGATAGTTTAGGACATGATGTTGGAGATAATTTATTGATTGAAGCTTCTTTACGAATTAAAAAATCTCTTAGAGAATCTGATATTGTTGCAAGGTTTGGTGGAGATGAATTTACAGTTATTCTTCCTGATGTTAAAGAAACTGTAGGTGTAGATAGTATTGCCGAAAAAATAATTACTTTATTGAAAGAACCTTTTATTTTAGGTAAAGATACAATTTATTTATCTGCTAGTATTGGGATTACTTTATATCCAAACGATGCAAGGAGTGAGTCTGAACTTTTGACAAATGCAGATCAAGCAATGTATGAAGCAAAAAAAATGGGGCGTAGTCGTTTTCATTATTTTACTTCTTCAATGCAAGAAATCGCACAAAAAAGAAAAAATCTTTTAACAGATTTACATATAGCTTTAGAATCAGAAGAATTTGAAATATACTATCAGCCAATCGTTGATTTAGCTACATCTGATATATTTAAAGCAGAAGCCTTAATTAGATGGAATCATCATAATAAAGAACAAATTTCACCTATGAATTTTATTCCTTTAGCTGAGCAATCTGGTCTTATAGTAAATATTGGAGATTGGGTTTATAAAGAATCTATTTATCAAGTAAAAAAATGGATTGAAAAATATAAAATTGATTTTAAAGTTAGTATTAATATGTCACCAATGCAATTTAAGAATATGGCAAATCTTGATGAATGGATTGATTACTTTAAGATAAGTGGGTCAAGTAAAGATAGTGTCGTAATTGAGATAACAGAAAGTTTATTAATGGAAAATGAACAAATTATCACAGGTAAGTTATTAAGGTTTCGAGATGAAGGTATTGAGATATCATTAGATGATTTTGGAATAGGTTATTCTTCTCTTTCCTATCTAAAAAAAATGGATATTGACTATTTAAAGATAGATAAATCTTTTATTGAAAATCTTAAACCCAACTCTTCAGAAATGGCACTTTGTGAGGCTATTGTTGTAATGGCACATAAGTTAGATATAAAAGTTATAGCAGAAGGAATAGAAACAAAAGAACAAAGAGACTTACTTCTTATGATGGATTGTGATTATGGGCAAGGTTATTACTTTTCAAAGCCTATTCCTTCTGATGAATTTGAAAAAAAGTTTTTAGCAAAGATGTAGAAATTGACATATAATTTATAGAATTTGATATTCACATCTAGAAACATTTATTCTATACTATATAAATTAAAAAAATATGAAGGAAAATTTATGAGTTTAGTATATGATTATTCAAACCCAACAGCAATTCACTTTGGAAAAGGTCAAATTGCTTCAATAGTAAAGCATTTAAATAAAGATAATAAGATATTAGTAGTTTATGGTGGTGGTTCAATTAAGAAAAATGGTGTATATGATGAAGTGTCATCTGCACTTGATGGTTTTAATTGGATTGAGTTTTCAGGTGTTGAGGCTAACCCTACATATGAAACATTAACAAAAGCTGTTGAATTAGCAAAAGAAGAAAAAGTTGACTTTATCTTAGGTGTTGGTGGTGGTTCTGTTATTGATGGTTCAAAATATATAGCGGCAGCTGCTCTTTATAATGAAGATGGATGGGCTTTTTTAGATGGAAGTGTAGCAGTAGAAAAAGCGCTACCTTTAGGTGCAATTTTAACACTACCTGCAACTGGAAGTGAATCAAACGGTAATGCTGTTGTATCAAAAAAAGAAACAAATGAAAAAAGATTTTTTGCTTCACCTTTAGTTTATCCCGTATTTGCAGTTTTAGACCCAAGTGTTATGAGTACACTATCTGATAGACAATTAGCAAATGGTTTGGTTGATGCTTTTGTTCATACATGTGAACAATATTTAACTTGTCCAAATACTTCACTTTTACATGATGGTTATTCTGAAACTATTTTAAGAGGATTATTCTTTCTTGCTCAAACTTGGGATAATAGAAAAGATCCAATTTGGGAAGAAAACTTAATGCTTCTTGCAAATCAAGCTTTAAATGGATTTATAGGTTCAGGTGTAGCACAAGATTGGGCAACACATATGATAGGACATGAGTTAACAGCATTTTATGGAGTTGACCATGCCCAAAGTTTAGCAGTTGTTCAGCCTCAATTATTAAGAGTTATGATTGAAGAAAAAAGTGAAAAACTAGCTCAAATGGGTGAAAATGTTTTTGGTATTAAAAATGATAATGAAGCTGTTATTGTTGCAATTGAAAAAATGTATGAAAGTGTTGGAGTTACAACGAATTTAAATGATTATGAAAATGTAGATGATAAAGTTATTGAAACTATCATTCCATCATTAGAAGCTCATGGAATGACAGCAATTGGTGAAAATCAAAATATTACTCTTGAAGTCTCAGAAAAAATTCTAAAAATGGCTATGAAATAGTTTTTTTATAAAATCTCAAAAGAAGCTTTTGCTTCTTTTGGTGGATATCCATAATAACTCTTAAAATCTTTAGAAAACTGTGAACTACTTTCATATCCAGTAGCATAGGCAGTTTCATTTACCTGTAAATTTTTTCTTGTTAATAAATCCATTGCTTTATGTAATCTAATCTTTTTTATATATTGTAAAGGTGATAAAGAAGTCACTTTTTTAAAATGTGTATGAAAAGATGATACACTCATGCCTTCTTCTTTTGCTAATCTTGGAATATCAAGATGCTCATTATACTCATGATGAATGGTTCTTANTGATCTTATCATTTTAGCTTCTGCTTTATTTTCTAAAAACATNTTATGTAAGAAATGTGAATTNTCACCTATAGCAATTCTATAAAAAATCTCTCTTAATATAGATTCACCTAAAATATNAGATTCTTCTTTTGATTGTAGTATTTTTAAAAGTCTATAAATTGAATCTTCTAAACTTTTCGTTACATTATCTTGGAAAACACCTATTTGAACATCTTTACACTTTTTAGATTCTTCTTTTGAAATTGATGAGATAATCTCTTGCATAAGTTCTTTTTTTATATCAATTAAAATACAAATATAAGGTTCTTCTCTTGATGCATATGTTTCACACTCAAAAGGCATAGCAGTTGGAACTACTAAATAGTTTTTTGAATCATATTCAAATCTATTATTTGAAAGGTAACCAATTTTTTTGCCTTGTAATACAAACACTAAACAAAAATCATAAGTAAGAGGAGTTCTAGGAAGATAAGTTGTAGTTTTATAAAGGTTGATACCTTTAATATTTGTTTTAGTTAAAGAGTCTTCTTTTATTAGTTTATTTACTTCTTCTAAGATTTTAGGGTTCATAATACTTCCAAGTTTATTTTTTAAAGATTATACTAAAAATGGAATTATAGTTGTTTGTTTTTACAAGTGATTACTTTTTACTCGTCTAATTTCTCTCATTTTAGTCCTAGCAACTTCTCTCATATCAATATTTGTATCTAGTTCATCAACTATTTCTACACCTAAAAGTGTTTCAACTGCATCTTCAAGTGTAACAACACCTTTTGTTTGTTCATAGTTATCAACAACTACGAACATATGAGCTTTTTTAATTAAGAAAAGATCTATTAGTTTAGAAATAGGTATATTTTCACTTACACTAAAAATAGGCTTTATAATATCTTCTTTATTTTCTATATTATTTTGAATATACTCATAAAAATACTCTTTTGAAATAACAACACCTATAATATCATCAATATCTTTTCCATAAACAGGAACTCTTGAATACTCTTTGAATTTCTCTAAATCTAAAATTTCATGTGTTTTAAAACTATTGATTATATCATCTCTTTGTACAGAAAAAAGTACACTTCTTGGCGTAAATATATCTCTTACTTTTATATCATTTAATTGTAAAAGGTTTTCAATAACTCCACTTTCTTTTTCTTTTAAAATACCACTTTCTTCTGCAATGTTTGCAGTTGCTATTATTTCTTCTTTTGTAATAACTTCTTTTTCTTTCGGAGTAATATAGTTAGTGATTTTATTTAAAACTATTAATAATGGATATGTTATAAAGATTAATAATTTTATAGTTCTAGTTGAAAATCCAGATAAACTTCTCCAGTAATAAGCCCCTAATGTTTTAGGAATAATCTCTGAAAAAACTAAAATTAATAGAGTAAGAACTGCAGAAATATGAAACATATAATCTTCTCCAAACATCTTTGCCGCTTCATTACCAACACCAGCAGCACCTAATGTATGTGCAAAAGTATTTAGTGTCAAAATTGCAGCAATTGAAAAATCTATATCTTTTTTCTGTTTTTGCATTTCCTTACCAAGTTTGTTATTTTCTTGTTTAACAAGCTCTATATGTGAAGCACTAATTGATAAAAGTACAGCTTCTAAAATAGAACATAAAAAAGAGACACCAACAGCAATAAGAAAATATGTAAGTATTAACATTAACTATCCTAAAAATATTTATATATAAAATTATTATGAAAGCATACCAAAGGATTTATAAATCAAGAGTGAAAAAGTAGATTAATCGATTATTTTGCTCTTTTTTATTGTTACACTTCTTTCATAATTAATCCAAGACAAGGAAAAAAGATGAAAATTGAAAGAAGAAACTTTTTAAAAAAAGGTGCAATTGGTACAGCTGCAATAGCTGCTAGTGGTGGAATGAGTGGTGCTGTTGCAAATATTTTAGAATCAAAAACTGCAAAAATACCAAGTGCATCTCACTTTGGTGCTTTTTACGCTCACGTAAGGGATGGAAAAATTGTAGACATAACATCTCAATTAGATTCAGATGCAAATCCAACAGTTCTTGTAAAAAGTTTAGCCGATAGAAACAGTTCAAATTCAAGAGTTAAATATCCAGTAGTAAGAAAATCTTACTTAGAAGGAAAAGGTCGAGGTGACTTAAGAGGTAAAGAAGAATTTGTTAGAGTTTCATGGGAAACTGCACTAGATTTAGCTGCAAATGCAATTAAAAAAGCACAAAAGAATGGTGGAAATGAAGCACTTTATAATGCATCTTATGGTGGTTGGTCTATTCCTGGAGCGTTTAAGCCAAACGTGTTAGCAGGAAGATTCTTCAATCAAATTGGTGGAGCTGTTGGAACTGCTGGTGAGTATTCAAATGGTGCGGCTGGTCCTGTAAATCCAGGAATTGTTGGGGATATGGAAGTTTATTCTATTCAAACTACACATGAGCAAATTATTAAAAATACTGAAGTTATGGTTTTATGGGGAGCTGATTTATATAAAACTAATAGAGCTGGATATTCTGTACCAAATCATAGATGTTATGATGCATACGAAGAATATAAAAAAGCAGGAATTAAATTTATTTCTATTGACCCAATTTATACAACTTCAGCTTCAGAATTTAAAGCTGATTGGATTAAAATTAGACCAGGTTCTGATGTTGCTATGATGATGGCTATGATGAATCACTTATATAAAACTGGTAAATATGATAAAGCATTTATTGAAAAATATACTCATGGATTTGATAAATTTTTACCATACCTTTTAGGAAAAACTGATGGAATTGATAAAACTTCTAAATGGGCTGAGAAATTAACTGAAGTACCTGCTAAAACTATTGAACAATTAGCTGATACAATGGTATCAAAAAGAACAATGATCGCTGGAAACTGGGCAATGCAAAGAGCAGCACATGGAGAGCAAGTTGATTGGTCTATTATTACTTTAGCTTCTATGCTTGGACAAATTGGATTACCTGGTGGTGGATTTGGTTTCTCAATGCATTATGAAGGTGGTGGTGATGCTGCTTCTGGAAAAAGAACTGTTGGTGGATTAAGTCAAGGAAAAGGTGGTGCGGTAACTCTTACTATTCCAGCTTCAAGAATGAGTGATTTAATTAATAAACCAGGTGAAACTGTTACTTATAAAGGTAAAACTATTAAGTATCCAAAAGTTGAATTTATGTTAAGTGCAGGGGGTTCACCAATTGGACACCAACCAAATGTTAATGAATTGATAAAAGCTATGAGAAAGTTAGATACTGTTGTTGTTATAGAACCTTGGTGGACTCCAACAGCTAAAATGGCTGATATAGTATTTCCTGCAACTACAACTATGGAGAGAGATGATATAGCTTCTGGTATGTCATATTCAAATGATAGAATTTATGCAATGAGAAAAATAGTTGATGCTAGATATGAATCAAAAGATGATTACGAAATTTTTACAGAACTAGCAAAAAGATTTGGAACTGAAAAAAGGTTTACAAGAGATAGAACTCCTATGCAATGGATTGAAAGATTATATAAAAGATCATACGCTAAAAAAGTAATGAATATATCTTTTGAAGATTTCTGGGAAAAAGGAAGTGTTCATTATGAAATTCCAGCGGAAGCTAGAAAATATGTTAGACATGAAGCATTTAGAAAAGACCCTGTAGCAAATGCACTTAAAACTGAAACTGGAAAAATTCAAATCTTCTCAGAAAAATTTGAAAGCTATGGATATAAAGACTTTAAAGGTCATGCAATGTGGATGGAACCAGAAGAATGGTTAGGGAATAAAGAGTTAGTAAAAAAATATCCCCTACACTTAGTATCACCACATCCAACATATAGAATCCATACACAATTGGATAATACATGGGTACAAAATGTGCATAAAGTACAAGGAAGAGAGCCAATTAGAATTTCTCCAAATGATGCTAAAAAATTTGGTGTAAAAGATGGTGAGATTGTTGAAGTTTACAATAATCGAGGAAGTATTTTAGCTGGTGTTGTAGTTACAAATACAATAAGAGATGGTGTTGCTGCAATTGAAGAAGGTGCTTGGTACTCTCCTGAAGATAGTTCAAAAGAGAATTCAAGATGTAACTCTGGACAAGTTAATGTATTAACTTCCTCAAGACCAACATCACAAATGGCAAATGCAACAACTGCAAACTCGACATTAGTTTCAATCAAAAAAGTGGAAGTTGTTACGCCAAATATAGCATATAACCCACCAAAAATTCAAGGAGCATAATTATGAAAGCTATTTTTAAAAAAATATTAATAACATTACTTGCAGTGGGAAGTTTTTCCCTTGCAAGTGCTAGTGAGATGTATATCTTCCAAACAACAGATGCAAAAATTGACAATAATAAAGCTAAGCTTTATATTGGTACACCTGTAAAAGTATTAAAAGATGTTGATGCTAAAAATTCATTAGTTGAAATTTCAGGAATGGTTTTTGGTGATAAACTATATATCAATAAAGACAAATCACTTTTATTAGCATCAGTAGAAAAAAGCAGTTTTGGAAAAGATGGTGAAATAAAGAAAGTTCAAGCAATTATTGAAAAAGGTTATTTAGCTAGTAATCCACTTGAGATTTGGGAAGAACATGAAGAGTTCTTTTATGAAAACTGTACACAGTGTCATGCAGCTCATGCACCAGAAGAACACTCTATGTTAGAATGGGATGCAATTTTACAAACAATGAATGGTTTCGCTCAACTTGATGCCCAAGAAGCAGCATATTTAGCAAGATTTGTAAAAGCTACATCAAATAACGGATTTTACCCAAAAGCAAAAAAGTAAAAATTAAGTATAATTAGAAAAAAGGAGAGTTTATGACAAAGGATGTACTTGAAAAACTACAAAATTTAACTCTTCTTTATGCTGAAGATGAGGTAGGAATTAGAGAAAATATTGCAGATTCTTTAAGATACTATGTTAAAGAAGTTTATGAAGCTAATGACGGAGAAGAAGGATATAATTTATATCTAGAAAAAACTCCTGATATTATATTAACTGATATTCGTATGCCAAATGTAAATGGGATCGAATTTATAAAAAAAGTTAGACAAACAGATAAAAAAACGCCAGTTGTAATGATAACTGCGCATACGGATAAAGAATATCTACTTCAAGTAGTTGAATTACATATGGAAAAATATATTGTAAAACCTCTTGAATTAGATGAGTTATTTGAAGCATTAGATAAATGTATTAGTATCTTAGATTCAAATAGAACAGTTACATTAAAAGTTGATGAATCTTACAGATATGATTATGATTTAAAAGAGTTAAAATATAAAGATGAAAGTATTGTTTTAAATAAAAAAGAGATGACATTTTTAGAAGTTTTAATATCAGATCAATCAAGAATTGTTAATTATGAAGAGTTCCAAGATAAAGTCTGGGGTGATGATATCATGACAGATAGTGCTCTTCGATCACTGGTTCGAAATTTAAGAAAAAAACTTCCTACTGATATAATCTTTAATCTTTCAGGTGTTGGATACAGACTTGTATAAGATTATAATTTTATTAATTTTTATATATACAAACTTCTTAGGAAATGAACACCTTGTTTCTAAATTTGAATTTAGAGATGATACTGTTTATACTAATAAATCAAAACCTTTAAATCCAAAATCTCATATAAATATATTTTTACCTTCAATTCCTTATTCATATATTGCAAAGTCAACAAATTCTGGATTAATAAGGTCTTATGATAATAAAAAAGGGTGGGTGTATGATTTAGCAAAATCTCATAAAAGAGTCGATGAGTACACATATATTTTTGAATTAAGAGAAAATCTAAGATTTCAAAATGGAAAAGATTTTACAATTAATGATGTATTATTTAATCTAGAGTTTTTTAAGAAAAATCCACTTTTGTATACTAATATTGATAAAGTTGATTTTGATATTATAAAACTTGATGAAAAAAGATTTAAAATAGTTTTAAAAGAAAAATATGAGATGTTTCTAACTGATTTAGCACGAATATATTTTTATACTAAAGAGTATATAGAAAAATATAATCCTATTGGTTCAGAAACTGGAACTGCAACAAAAGCAGCTGGTGCTTTTGGAATGGGTCCTTATATTTTAGAAAGTGGTTTTGCTTTAGGAGATAAACAAACAGAAAAATTAGAACTTGTAGCTAATCCATATTATTGGAATAAAAAATTTCCCAAAATCAAAAGAATTACAGTTTATACACAACTTGATATAAATAAAGCAATAGAAGATATTACAAAGTTTGAAGGTAAACTTGATTTGATGCCAATACCTTTTGATAAAAAAATAGAAGTATTATTATCAAACTATTCAAAATTAATTATCTCTGAAACTACAAATAACTTTGTAATATTTTTTAATCTCATAAATGGAAATGAAAAACTTCAAAATGTAACAATAAGACAAGCACTAAACCAAGCATTAAATCAAGAAAATTTACTGAATTTTGTTTATAAAAATGAAGGTACAATATCACCTTTTACCACATCTATAAATTATGATATTGTAAAAAAAGTTGTAAATAAATATAAATTTGAAGAAAAACATTTTTCTAAAAAAGAATTAAATACTTTGTTAAGTGGACTAAAATTAAATATTTATACTCAAGACAGATTTATGTTTTTATTAAAAGGTATTGAATATCAATTAAAGAAATATGGAGTGGTATTTAATTACAAAGTTACAAATACTGAGAAAGATATATATGAGCAACTTTTAAAAACTAATAAAAATAAAAATGATAAAAAGTGGGATTTATTAGTATGGGGTGATGATGATTGGTACTATCAAAATCCTTGGTCTGTGTTTTTTATATATGAAACTTCTGGCGCTTGGTCAACTATAAAAAAAGATGATTTAATGCAAGAGTATATTAAAAAATATTTTATTACTAAAACAGATACAAAAAAGTATGAACAAGTTGTAAAAGATATACTTTTTAGAGCAAAAGAAAAGGCTTATACTCTAAGAGTACCTTCAATAAATAAAGTAACCGCTGTAAATAAAGAAGTGATTTATAAACCATATAAGGGTGGAATTATTCCTTTATGGGAAATAGAAATAAGTAAGAATCATTGGTCTTTAAGACCTAAAAATACAGAGTATAAAGATGAATTTAAAAAAGCAATTAAACCTAAAAGAATAAAATATGAAATTACTCAATAAATTAAATATCAAATCTAAATTAGGAGTATTATTCTTTATTTTATGTGCTTCTATTGGCCTTTTATCTTTTAAAGCAATAGAAATAAGTGAACATAATAAAGAGACTTTAAAAGTAGTTCATAGTAAATCGCAGGATGTATTATCTTTACAAGATAAGATGATTACACCTTTATATAAATTAAGAGAATTAACTCAATCTTTAGTAATGGCACCAAATAATTCTATTAGAGATAATATAGAAAAAGATTTGAGTTTAATTATAAATAGTTTAGAAAAAGAGTTTAAAAAATTCGAAACTAAACAAGTAAAAACTTTTCAAATGTGGCAAAACTACAAAGGTTTTGTTTATCAAACAGAGCAATATTTAAAAGACAATTTTCAAGAAGGTGCTTATATAAATGTTACTACTTCAAGTAGAGAGCAGTTTAATTTATTAATTAATACTCTTCTAAAAACACAAAGTAAGTATTTGAATAATGCAACTGTAGCTTATTCCGGTGCAGTAGAGCAAGCAAAAGAGTTAAAAATATCAATTTTAACTTATATATTATTACTATTTATTTTAGCAACAATTATTGGTTGGTTTGTAGCAAAAGATATTATTAATTCAATAAAAATAGTACAACAAGGATTGAATGACTTTTTTTCATACTTAAATCACAAAAAAATTAGTGTTAAAAAAATTGAAATTAATTCAAAAGATGAATTTCAACAAATGGCAACATCAATCAATGCAAATGTTGCAAATATACAAAAAAACATACAAAATAATGAAATAGTGATAAAAGATGCTACAAAGGTATTAGAAAATATAAAAAGTGGAAATCTAGGAACAAGAGTTACTAAAGATAGTAATAATGAAGCTTTAAATGAATTAAAAATAATGATGAATAATATGATTGATAATCTTGAAGAAAAAATTCAAAATGAAATTAATCAAAGACTTGAACAAGAGCAACTTTTAATACAACAAAGTAAATTAGCTTCAATGGGGGAAATGATAGGAAATATTGCACATCAATGGAGACAGCCATTAGCTCAAATTTCTGCAATACATATGAATATGAAAATAACTTATGATTTTAATAAATTTACAAAAGAGTATATAAATACCAAAATAAAAGAAGCAAATAAATTAACTTCATATATGTCTCAAACAATATCTGATTTTCAGAACTTCTTTAAACCTCAAGGTGAAAAAGAGTATTTCTCTGTAGAAAAAGCTTGTAAAGATGCTTATAATATTTTAGAATCATCACTAAAATATCACGGGGTTATAGTAGAGTTTAATGTTCTTGAAGATACAAAAGTTTTTGGTTATAAAAATGAATACTCCCAAGTAATATTAAATGTTCTTAGTAATGCAAAAGATATATTAATAGAAAGAAAAATTGAAAGCCCACATATCAATATAGAAATAAAAGAGGGTGAAAACTTTGCAATTGTCAAAATAATAGATAATGCAGGTGGTGTAAAAAAAGAGATAATAGATAAAATCTTTGAACCATATTTCACAACTAGACATAAAACACAAGGTACAGGAATTGGTTTATATATGGCTAAAAATATTATTGAAAGAAATATGAATGGCTTTATAAATGTGAACAATGTAAAAAATGGCGCATTATTTACTATTAAAGTTGCAAAGAAGTAAGTTTATATACTTTTAATTAACACATTATTATCTTTAATTAGATAAAATGAGAACAATTAATTTATAGGAATATAAATGCCAAAAGAAAAAACATTTAAAAACAAAGTCTTAGATTATATTTATATAGTATCTAAGCAACCAATATTGTTAAGAGATTTACTTATAGCAAATAGGCAATACAAAGAAGGTATGCATGTTGATCCTGCAAAACTAGGATTTAGAATAAGGCTTACTCGTGCTTATTTAGTGTATATGGGAATTGTTTTAGGTATCTTAATCCCTATTTCAGGCCTTACACATAAGCCTCTAGCTCATTTAGATTCTCATATTTCAATAATAGGAGCAGTTGTTATTACGGCGATTATATTTATAGGATTTAATTTTTTTAGAGCAAAAATGAGAGACTATATAACTATAGAACTTATTAAAAGATCTTGGAAGTTACACTTTCCTTTTTTCTCTTATGAAGAATATTCAGAAAAAATTGAAGAGATTTTTGAAAGATCATTAAAAGAAGAAATTTCAAAAAGAGATTTAGAAAAATACATCTTAAATAATCTTACAGATTAGTTTCTGGAAGATTATTTTTAGAAGTACTTCTATTTTTTTAAATCCAAATCTAAATGTATTTTAATAAATACAAGTAAACAATCAACAAAAGCTTTCGCACATTTTTCTCTATTTTCTTTAGTATCTCTTACATCTTTATATGGAAATTCTATTTGAATACCACTTATGTTTCCACCATTTAACGAACCATATCTAATCGTATCATAAGCACCTTCATAATAGTTATCATCACTTGCATATGGCAGTTTAATAGATGGAATAGAATCATAACCTTGATTAGACATCAAACTTCCCATAGAGTGTGGACCTCTTAGTTGGTCTATAAAACACTCTTTTGTAAACTTTGATAAAGCAGAGATGCTTGAATCTTTTATATTCTCTTTTAAGTCACCATCATATTGTTTTAAAATAGAATTATCAAGTAAGTATCCAAATTCTAAATATCCTTTTGGATGAGATTGTCCATGAATATCAATATACAAACCTTTTGCAAATTTCGCTTCTATTTCTTCTTTTGCACTTTTAATAAAGCTATGAAACTGATTATAAGGAATACTTGCTTTTTCATCTTCATAAGCTTCTTCTTTTGCTCTATTTATATCTACTTTTACTCTTGAGATATCTGCAATTATTCCATAAGGAGTAAGGTTTGTTTGTTTATAAAATTCTTCTATAATTAGTTCTGTAAGTTCATAAGTGTAATCATCTTTATCAAATACACCTTTTGTTCTTGTTTTTATCTCTTTTGGTTTTTCATCTCCACCATGAGGTGCACTTAAAATAATTGGTGCATTACCTTGGTAGTATTTTATGTAATTTTTTGTAATTGCTTTAATCATAAATCGCTTTTGCGTCCTTATTTCTTTCTCTTTTTAAATCCATATCGATATATTTACCTAATATGTCTTTTTTGGTTCTTGTAGCTAGTGTAATTTTTCTTTTTACAGGTCTATATTCATAGATAAAAAAACCAGCTTCATTCATTGATAATCTAATAGGAGTTGCAACTGAGTATGAACTCATTACGGAGTCATCTTTACACAGTTTATATATATCATCAAAATACTCTTTTGTCCAAAGCTCTGTATTAACTTCAGAAGAAAAAGCATCTTGGTAAACTATATCAAATGAGTTTTTTTCTAAAGTTTTTATGTACTCTCTTGCATCACCTATATTCACTTCTATTTTTACTTTTTCATTTTCATATTTAAGAGTTTTTGCTACTTGTTTTATTATGTGCTTTATCTCTTCAAACTCTTTTGGAAACTCAAAGTTTTCTAAGGACTTTACTAAGTTGCCATCTAATTCAGGTGAAAAAATAGATACTTTTATATCTAAGTTATGTTTTATAATATAATTTAGTGTAGTAAAAGTGTTATATCCTATTCCAAAGCAAATATCTAGAATCTTTAGCTCTTTTTTATTCTTATGAAATTCAAATGTAGGAAGTATATGTTTTGATAGGGATTCATTTATAGCTCCATCATCAGGATTGTGATAGTGCTGATTATATTTTGATGAGAAAAGCGTGTTTGAACCATCTTTGGTTGAAACAACACTGTTGATATTATCTTGCAATATTTAAAACTCGACCTTATAGGCCGTTATCCCAATGGTGCATTTTTTTTGCAGTGAAAATATAAGTATCATCAAAAAGTTCAATACAATTTGGTGCTTGAAAACCAATATTTTCTAAAAGTTCTAAAAGCTCATATTTATTGTCATTTTCGATTTTTTCTAAGATGATTATATTCCCAGAATTTTCTATTGCTTTATACATTAGTTTTAATATCTGTTCTTGATTAGGGCACGATGTTAGGATGTTTCCTAATACGATATATTCGTATTCTCTAGCAGTTGCTCGGAGTTTCGCACTTGATTCATCTACAAAAGGAATATATTTAATATTCCCTTCATTTTTTGCTCTAACTTCTTCAAGTGTTTTATTCACAAGATTTAAATTATTATCCACATGTAAAATGGCAATATTTGGATAATCAGCAAATAACTCTTTAAATAAAGATAGTTTCTCTTCCATAAAGTTTTAGTTTCCTAAAGAAGCTAACTTTTCATCAGAAAGAAATAAATCTTCATTTGACATAACACCAATATCACTATCTAAAATATCTTGAGCAATTTCTTTTGCTTCAGAAAGTGAATGCATTTCACATGTTCCACATTGGAAGATGTTTAATTCAGGAATATCATCTTGTTTTTCAACATTAATAACATCTTGCATAGCAGCTCTCCATGCAGCTCCTACTGTTTTCTCATCAGGATTTCCTAATAAACTCATGTAAAAACCAGTTCTACAACCCATTGGTGAAACATCAATAATCTCAACTGTATCAGAGTTTAAATGATTCCTAATAAATCCTGCAAATAAGTGCTCTAATGTATGAATACCTTTTTCACTTAACATTTTTTCATTTGGTACACAAAATCTTAAATCAAAAACTGTGATAATATCTCCAGATGGTGATTTCATAGTTTTTGCAACTCTAACTGCTGGTGCTGGCATAATAGTATGATCTACTCTAAAACTGTCTAATAATGGCATAATAATTCCTTTTAATTTTATAATATAATTTATTCATATATATTTGTTGTTAAGATGCGATTATATCTAAAGTTTAGTAAATTAGTTTATATATTCATAGTTTTTGATTAGAGTTTTTAAATATTTCGTAGCTTTTGTTTTTT
>NYWO01000010.1 GCA_002685075.1 Arcobacter sp. | reverse complement strand
CTTAAGAGAAGCTAGATATGCTTTTAGAAAGCATTTCTTCCAACATGCAGGATTTAGATACGTGAAATCAGATAACGAATATAGAACAAAATTAAATGACAATGTTTATGAAACAGATGACTCAATAGCACAATATTGTGAATTTCACTATGGTGAAGAAAACTTTGGAGTTAAAAACTTCTGTGTTAACTCAGTTGAACTTTTAAAGCCATATTTAGAAAAAAATAAAACAAATAAAGCTTTAGATTTAGGATGTTCAGTAGGACGAAGTACTTTTGAGTTAGCAAAAACTTTTGATAAAGTAACAGGAATTGATTTTTCAGCAAACTTTATAAATGTTGGTGTAAAACTAAAAAAATATGATACTTTAACTTTTAGAGTAAAAAGAGAAGGTGATATTTCATCAGAAAAAACAGTATCATTAAAAGATTTTGGTTTAGAAAAAACACAAGACAATGTATCTTTTATGCAAGGTGATGCATGTAATTTAAAAGATATTTATACTGGATATGATTTGATTTTTTGTTCAAACTTAATAGATAGATTATATTATCCTCAAAAATTTATTGATGATATTCCATCTCGTGTAAATCCTGATGGATTATTAGTTTTATTAAGTCCATACACATGGCTTGAAGAGTATACACCAAAAGAAAACTGGTTAGGTGGATATATTAAAGATAATAAAGAAGTATCAACTTTAGAGACTTTAAAAACTGAACTAAAAGATTTTGAATTACAAGAGACTATTGATGTTCCTTTTGTAATTAAAGAAACAAATAGAAAATATCAACACTCTGTGTCTCAAATGTCAATTTGGAAGAAAAAAGCTTAAGCTTTTTTCTTTTGTAATGGTCACCCCACATCATTTAATTTATAAGGTTCATTGATTTTTGCAAGTAAATCTGGACTTGAAAATTTATTGCATGAGCTATAAGGAAATTTTATTTTTTCATCTTTTGCTGAAATATAAAACTCCCAAGATTCCCTACTCATATTATTTTCTATTATAAAAAGTTGTAAAATAACTAAATCTTGTTTTCCATTAAAAAGTTGCAATGAAATGAAGTTAGTAATAACAAAGGTGATAATGCTAATAATGTAGTATTACCAAATACTAATCCATAAGTTCCTATTAGAGCGGTTAATACATTTATACTACCTGTTATGTCATATATGTCATTTTTATTTAAATTATTCAATTTATGGATACTTTTTTCAAACTTTTGTAAATATACATTTTTCATATTAATCCTTTAATTATCTTTTTTAAATTATAACTTTATATTTCAATAAAACCAAATTGTTTATTGTATAATAATTTATATGATTATTCCAAAACAGATAAAAACAATTAAAAACCTTTTAGTATTTGTAGGGATATTATTTATAATATTTTTAATTAATATCTCAATAGAGTACTCTAAATACAAAGAAGTGGTGTATGAAGAAGTTTTTGAAACGCAAGTAAAGATTATAAATATCTATGAAAAAGATAAGATAAATGTTTTAAGATTAAAAAATAAAAATTTTGAGTTTTTCACATCTATAGAAAAAGATAGTAATTTACATAAATTAGATTTAATTCAAATAGCTTTTCTTACAAAAAAAATTGATTTTATTTCTTTTTTAAAAGGTTTTTATGCAAAGAGTATTTACTTTGATAAAATTAAAAGAAATAACACTTTTAAAGATAAAATTGTACAAAAAATAAATTCAAATCATCAAAGTTATAAAATAAATGAAGTTTTTAATGCTCTGTTTTTAGCAATTCCTGTGTCAACTGAACTAAGAGATACTTTTGCAAACTATGGAATAACTCATTTAATTGCATTATCTGGATTTCATTTATCTGTTTTATCCTTTTTAATTTATTGGATTGTTTATTTTCCTTATGATTTCTGGCATAAAAGATATTTTCCATATAGAAATAAAAAGTTTGATTTACTTCTTACAAGTTTAGTGATTTTGTTTCTTTATTTGATTTTAACAGATGTGGTAGCCTCTTTACTTAGAGCTTTTATCATGTTGTCTTTGGGTATATTTTTATTACGCTCAAATATAAGATTAATTTCTTTTACAAATTTACTAATTACTTTTTTAATCATAATTGCATTTTTACCTAAATATATATTTTCTATTTCTTTATGGTTTTCACTTTCTGGAGTATTTTATATTTTCCTTTATATAAAATATTTTAATGAATTAAAAAGCATGATAATAAAACTACTATTATTTAACTTTTGGATATATTTTGCAATGAATCCTATTGTTCATTATTTTTTTAAGAATACTACTTATGAACAGTTATATTCACCTTTTCTAACTATTGTTTTTACTTTATTTTATCCTATTGAATTATTTGCTCATCTATTTGGGTTTGCAGGAATTTTTGATAAGTATTTAGAAATATTTTTATCAAAACAGTTTGTAGTATTTAATGTTGCTACTTCATTATTTATCTTTTTATTATATATTTTTTTATCTTTTGCATCAATTGTAAGTAAGAAGGCTTTTATTTTACTAAATGTTTTATTGATTGCTTTTACTGTATATTTATATACTTAAAAGATATTTGGGAGTTTAATGTTACTTTATTTTAAGTATTGTAAAAAAGCTTGCAAATATTTATGAACAACTTGATTCAAAAAATAAAATAAAAGATTAAATGCCCATTTATTAAACATAAAAACTCAAAATAAAAAAATAAGTTTTAACAATTTGCTATAATAGTAAAAAACTGCTCTAGTAAAAACAGTAAAAGAGTCTAAATGAATATAAAAAAAGAACTGTATACAATATTTGAAAAGCCTAAGAAACATAAGTATGGAATATTAATTCAGTCATTAATTTTTTTAAATATAGCAATAAGTATAATCGTAATGTTTTTACAAACAGAAAAGAACTTGTCTGAATATTTTGATATTTTTAAGATTATAAATACTATAAATGTTCTTCTTTTTACTCTTGAGTATATTTTAAGAGTTTATGCTGTTGGTTTTAACCCTAGAACAAAGCGAATTAAGTATATGACAAGACCTATGATGCTAATTGATCTAATTGCAATTTTACCTTTTTACTTAACTTTTTTCAATGTAGATTTTGGTTTCTTAAGAGCACTTAGAATTTTACGTATTTTTAAACTTTTTAGACTTGCTAAATTTGCTGAATTTGATGGTTTGGTTTTATCACTTTTAAAAGAGAAAAAAGAAGAATTTATTTTTATTGTTATAACACTTTTAATTTTAATTATTACTATTACTCCTTTGGTATATTATTTTGAAAAAGATGCACAACCTGAAGTTTTCACTAGTATGGGTACAACTATGTGGTGGGCAGTGATTACTTTTACTACAGTTGGATATGGAGATATGTATCCTGTTACTTTAATGGGAAGAATACTTACAACTTTTGTAAGTTTTTTAGGAATTGCTTTTTATGCAATTCCAGGCAGTATTTTTACCTCAGCATTATTAGAAAAGATAAATGATAAAAAACAAAGAAAATTAGAAGAAAAAGAAAGAGAAAATAGCAGAATACAAAAAGCTAAAGAAATAAAAAAAGAAAATACTGAGCTTTAAAGATGTATAGCTAGTGTTTGTTAAGTTTGAATTTAATCAAAATTTGTATAATCACACGAATAATAAGGAGCTTTTATGACAAAATTACTAAAATATTTTTTATATCTATTATTTTTAACAACAATAATACAAGCGCAAGAAAACAAACCAACACTAGTTATATATGCTTATGACTCATTTACAGCTTCATGGGGACCAGCACCTAAAGTTAAAGAAGCTTTTGAAAAAACTTGCAATTGTAATGTAAAGTTTGTTTCAACGTCAAGTGCAATCGGATCTTTAAGAAAAATTCAACTTGAAGGTTCAAATACAAAAGCAGATGTACTTTTAGGACTAGATAAAAGCTCAGCAGGAATAGCTAGAAAAACAAATTTGTTTATAGAGCATGGTATTGATACTTCAAAGTTAAATCTTCCTATAAAGTGGAATGATAAAGAGTTCTTACCGTATGATTATGGTTATTTTGCTTTTGTATATGATAGTTTAAAAACTAAAGAAGTTCCAACTTCATTTGAAGAGTTATTAGCAATGCCAAAAGATTTTAAAATCATCATCCAAGATCCAAGAGCTTCAACTCCTGGACTTGGACTTTTACTTTGGATTAAAAAGATATATAAAGATGAAGCGAATGCTTATTGGGAAAAGTTAGCACCTAGAATACTAACTATTACAAAAGGTTGGTCTGAAGCTTATGGTTTGTTTTTAAAAGGTGAAGCTAATATGGTTCTTTCCTATACTACATCACCTGCTTATCATATAATTGCAGAGAATAAAACAAACTATAAAACAGCAGATTTTAAAGAAGGACATTATGGTCAAGTTGAAGTATCTGCTATTTTAAAATCATCAAAACAAAAAGATTTAGCAAAGAAGTTTTTAGAGTTTACAAATAGTGAAACATTTGCAGATATTATCCCAACTACAAACTGGGCATATCCAGTACTTAAAACACAAAAAGGACTTCCTAAAGCTTTTGATTCTTTAGCTGTTCCTTCAAAAATGCTTCTTCTTGAAGATGAAGAAATACAGAAAAATAGAAAACAATATCAAAACGAATGGTTAGATGCTATTAAATAGTATTTATAGATTTAGGTTTTCTGTAATACCAGGAGGTCTTATATCAATTCTTCTTTTACTTTTAGCTTTTGCAGTTTTTTATATACTATTTTTAAGTATACATAGTAATGACTTTTACTCATCATTAATTACAAATAGAACGCTAGGACTTGTAAAGTTTACTATTTATCAAGCTTTTTTATCAACTGTTTTATCTATTGTTATTGGAACACTTTTAGCATGGGCATTAGCTCATCAAAAATCATTTAAAGGTAGAAGCTATCTTATAGCACTTCTTTCTTCATCTTTAATACTTCCAACTTTAATAGTTGTATTTGGTATTATCACAGTTTTAGGACAAAATGGTTGGTTAAATAGAACACTTTTGTATCTTTTTGATTACTCTTTTGAAAACTCTATTTATGGATTAGGAGGTATTTTAATAGCTCATGTTTATCTAAATGCCTCTTTTGCAGCAAGAAGCTTATTGCATGTATTTGAATCTATTCCAAAAGAGAGGTATAAACTAGCAAAAAGTTTAAACTTCTCTGCACTTCAAAGATTTAGACTTATAGAGTATCCAGCTATTAAGCTTTCTTTGCGAAGTATTTCTTCAACTATCTTTTTATTATGTTTTACTTCTTTTGCAATAGTTCTAACACTTGGAGGCTCGCCTTCTTATAATACTTTAGAAGTTGCAATTTATGAAGCAGTAAGAATAGATTTTGATATACCTTTGGCTTTAAAGCTTGCATTAATACAACTTAGTATTACAATGGTTCTAGTTTTTCTTTCTGCAAACTTTAAAGCAGGTATTTCAAATATTAAAACATCTAGTACAATCATACCTTGGAATGAAACAAAAAAATTAAGAATTTTTCAAATTTTTATCATTAGCTTTTTAACATTTCTTTTTATAACTCCTCTTATTTCTATAGTTGTAGATGGATTAGGTGCAGATTTTAAAAGGATTTTTTCTGATGAGGTATTTTTAAAATCACTTCTTACAAGTTTAGCAATTGCTACAGTTTCTAGTATTTTAACAGTTATTTTTGCTCTTTTAATTAGTGATGCAAGAAGGAATTTCAATATTAAGCATAGAATAAAAGAATCAAAAGCAAGAAGTTTTATAAATATCCTAATAGCTTTTTCTGGAAATATATACTTAGCAATTCCTTCACTAATTTTAGGATTAGGATTTTTTCTATTTTCACAAAAATTTGAAGCTTCAATATCTCTTTGGGCTTTTGGAGCAGTTTTATGTGCGAATATCTTAATGTCTTTACCTTTTGCTCTTTCAATCCTTTATCCTCCTATGTTAAATATTGCTCAAAGATATGATAAGCTTTGTTTTTCACTAAATTTAAAAGGAAATAAAAGATGGCTGTATTGCGAGTGGCCATATCTAAAATCATCAGTTTTATATGTATTTGCTCTTTCTTTTTGTCTTTCACTAGGGGATTTAGGAGTTATTGCACTATTTGGTAGTGATGAAATTACAACACTTCCATGGTATCTTTATAGCCTAATGGGTTCATATCAAACAAAAGATGGTGCAGGAGTAGCTTTAATACTTCTTGTTTTAACGCTAAGTGTTTTTATACTTTTACCAAGAATTTTTACAAGGAAAAACAATGCTTAATATCAGCAAGCTAAAATATAGTTATAAAGAAAATGATATAAACAATGATTATGATTTTTCTTTATATGTAAAAGAGAATGAAATTGTAGGAATTATAGGAGAAAGTGGAAGTGGTAAATCAACACTGTTAGATTTAATTGCAGGTTTTTTAAATCCTCTAAGTGGAAGTATAAGATTTAATGATATTGAAATTACTACATTAAGTGCAGAAGATAGACCACTTACTACTCTTTTTCAAAAGTATAATACCTTTGAGCACTTAAGTGTTATTAAAAATGTACTTTTAGGAATTAGTACTTCTATAAAAGCAAAAAAAGAAGACCTAGAAGAAGCCAAAATGATTTTAAAAGAAGTAGGGCTAGAAGGCTTTGAAGATAAATTAGCTTCAACTCTTTCAGGTGGACAAAGCCAAAGAGTTGCCCTAGCTAGATCACTTATAAGAAAAAAACCAATTTTACTTTTAGATGAGCCTTTTACAGGATTAGATATACATACAAGAGCAAAAATGCTTAACTTATTAGAAGATATTTCAAAGAAACGAAACTTATACACTATTATGGTTACACATGATTTAAATGATTGTGAAAAAATAGCTAATAGAGTATATAAAGTAGAAAAGAATGAACTTAAAGAGTTCAATCTTTTCTAGAAAAATATAAAATAAACGACAACCATAGAAGCTAAATATACAAGTCCTGCAAGAGCTAATAGTGTAAGCCATGTTGGGTTTTTATACTGCTTTGATAAACTATAATTTAAGTATGCAAATACAGGTGCAGAGATAAATGAAGCAGTCATTGCAAAAGGTATCATTTTACCAATTGAAGAACTAAAAAATAGTATTACACAAAAAGATACTGAAGTTGTAAAAAGCATAGAGTATTGAAGTACTTTATGTGAAAAAATCTTTACTGTTTTATCTTTAAGTANAGCAATACTTTGATGATTACATCTTGAATACCCATCAACNGCAACAATTGTAGTACCATANATACAAATAAANGCNANAAAAGTNATAAATCCTCTTGTCCATTCTCCAATACTTACAGAATACATATCAATAAATTGATTNATAAACTTTCCACCGCTAAGTGGTGTTATATCTTGTCCATATTGAACCAAAGCACCTAAAGACATAAACATTAAGGCTAAGACTATTGTAATTACATAACTACTATTAAAATCAATTAATCTTTTTTTCTTATATTCAGGGTCTAATTTATTTTTTTCAACTACCCAAATAGAAGCAGAAACACTAAGTTCCATAGGAGAGGGCATCCAACCCATAAGTGCTATTAAAAATGGAATTGAAGCTATTTGAAAAGGAGTTGGTTCTATAAAATCAACAGGCTTTACACTTGCTTGAGTAAAGGCTAAAATCAAAGCTAATAAAGTGATAATACTTAAAAATAACATAATGATTTTTGATACACTATCTAATGCTTTATACTGTTTATAATAAAGTATTAATAAATAAGATAGAAGTATAAAAATACTATAAAGCTGTAATGATAAATCAAGAGGGATTAGCATTTTCAGTAAAACAGCAGCAAGAAGTGTTCCTCCTGCAACATTTACAACAGTTGCAAAGGCATTAAAGATTAAAAACACCCATAAATACACTTTCCCTTTTTCACTATATCCTTGAAGCAGAGTTTTATTATGAATGGTACTATAATCAAAAGCAAATCTATAAAATGGATATTTTAGTAAATTTACTATGATTATAAATAAAGCTAATTGATAACCATAATATGCTCCAGCTTGTGTTGAAGCTATTATATGAGAACCACCAACGGCTGAAGAAGCCATAATAATACCAGGACCAAAATTTTTAAAAAACTCTTTTACTTTATTTACCTTTTAAATTTTTATTCAAAAGATATTTTGGCATATTTTTGAACAGTTTCATCATCTAATTTTGCCAAACTATCAAGTAATTCAACATAAAACTGTCCAGTTTGATTATTATCTAAATTCTCTTTTACAATTTGCCCTGCAATGGCATAAGATGTACAAGCACTTACTATAAGCTCAAACTTCTTTCCTTCTAAAGTTAAAAAGGCTCCACAAACTGCACTTAAAAGACAGCCAGAACCTGTGATTTTAGGAAAAAGAACTGTTCCATTATCAATTTTTGCTACTTTTTTTCCATCGCTTATATAATCTGTTTCTCCACTAATAGAAACTATACAATTATATTTTAAAGCTACATCTATAGCTATTTGTGAAAGATTTGCTTCTCCACTTCCTGCATCAACGCCTTTTGCATTCCAAGCAGCTTGTGCTAAATGTGCTATTTCTCCTGCATTTCCTCTTATTAAATCAAATTTTATTTCACTTAAAAGAGTTTTTACAGTTTCTTGTCTAAATGTTGTAGCTCCAACACCAACAGGATCTAATACAACAGGAATATTGTTTTTATTTGCACTAATTCCAGCTTTACGCATAGATTTTACTTGTTCAGATGTTAATGTCCCTATATTAATAACCAAAGCTTTACAAATAGCAGGAAGTTCATCCATTTCTTCAATAGCATTTGACATAATAGGCGAACATCCAAGACTTAATAAGCCATTTGCTACATAATTTGCTACAACTACATTTGTAATATTATGTATTAAAGGACTTTGTTGTCTTAATTTTTCTAGATTATTTGATTGCATTTTTAACCTTTATTTTACAATTTCTTGTGCGTATTCATCTACATTTATTACTGTTTTAATAAGGCCATTTCTTTTCATAAACTCTGCCATTTGATTATAAACATTTTTATCAAAAGTAGCAGGATTTTGTGCTAAATAAGGTAATGTATCACTCCATGCAAGAGTATTAAGTTTATTATTTAACTCTTTTGGTTTATAACTTACAAATGCTTTCCAAGATTCTTTTGGGTTTTGCTTTAAGTAATTTGTAGCTTCTTGTAAAGCTTTTACAAAGTTTATGTATTTTGTTGCACTTGCATTTCCTTTGTTTGCTACAACTATAAGTTCATCATATTTTGGAACTCCATAATTTTCAGGAAAAAATGCTTTTCCTTCTTTTTTTTCTATTTGTAATTGATTTAATTCAAAGTTTCTAAAAGCTCCAATAACACCATCAACTTGTTTAGACATCAATGAAGGTGATAATGACCAATTTACATTTATAAGTTCAACATCTTTTGCAGATGAATTTACAGATTTTAGCATAGAGTCTAATAGTGCAGTTTCAAAACCACTTACAGAATATCCTATTTTTTTACCCTTTAAATCTTCTATTTTTTCAATTCCACTATCTTTTAAAACTACTAAACTATTTAAAGGTGAGTTTACAAGTGTTGCAATTCTAACTAGTGGTAAACCTTGTGCTACTTGCATTTGTAGTTGTGGTTGATAATCAACTGCTAAATCAGCTTTTTTAGCAGCTACAAGTTTTGGTGGCATTGATGGATCAGCTGGTTCTATAATCTTTACTTCTAAATTATTCTTTTCAAAGAAACCTTTTTGTTGGGCAATTATAATTGCTGCATGGTCAGGATTTACAAACCAGTCTAAAAGTAAAGTTACTTTTTCTTTATCTGCTAAAGCACTTGAACTTAAAAGCATTAAACTAAGTGATATTTTTGATATTATTTTTTTCATAAATTTTCCTTTTATATATTATTATGTGTTATTCTGACTTTTATGATAGGTCTAAACCCATTTGCCAAAAAGATATTTCCATACGAGTGGCTGTTGTAAAAATATCTTGTACTTTCTTCATTTGTTTTTGCGATAAGTCTTTGCATAGGTTTTCAAAAAATTGTGTCGCAGCATTTGCTGCTTCTTGATACTCATTTGAAGAGTACATATCTATCCAAGATTGATATGGATTGTTTTGCACACTTAAATTATTTTGTGTAATATAATCAGCCACTTGTGCATAACCCACAAAACAAGGTATAAGTCCTGCATAAAGATGAGTTAAATCCCCACTAGAACCACAATCAAGGACATATCTAGTGTATGCTATACAAGCTGGTGATTCATTTTGTTCATATATTGACTTTTCATCTATTCCAAACTCTTTGCAATAATTTATATGTAATTGAATTTCATCTAATATAGAGTTTAAAGCTTGTCTTGAAAAATTCATTTGCTCAAAATTCTCGCTTTTATACATAGCAAGTGCAAAAGAACGACTATAATGAAATAAGTAAATATAATCTTGTTTTAAATAGTGTTGAAAATTTTCAAGTTTTAAAGTACCCTTGGCTAATTCTTCAACAAATTCATGTTTAATATAATCATCCCAATATGGCTGTGAATTATTGATAAGTTTTTGTGTAATAGTCATATCTCTCTTTTAGATTTTTAAATATATAAGGAGAAAAAGAGTTTGTCTTAAGAAATTGACAAAAATTTGAAGTATAAAAATACATTTGTAAAAACAAATCCCTACGCTAGAATTACCTAGATCAGGTTCAAAGGTCGAAGTTAAAAACTTCCTCTCAGCCTATAATATAAGCTCCCTATGCATTAAAGAAGAATTTTAACACAAATTTTTTTTTAAGTCAATTTAATGTAATTCAGATGCCCAAGGTATAAACTTTTTTGTCAAATATTCAGTTAAAAAATAAATACTAAGAGTTAATATTACTAGTATAAATAGTGCAGAAAACATTAAATCAACTTGCATTCTTGCATTTGCATGTAACATAAGATAACCAAGACCTTTTGATGAACCAACCCATTCACCAATAACAGCTCCAATTGGTGCTATACAAACTGCGATTTTAAGCCCAGATGCAAGTGAAGGTAAACTAGCACGAAAACGTACTTTAAATAGAGTTTGTAATGGAGTTAAATTATAAGTATGTGCTAATTGAAGCCATTGTTTTGGTGTGTTTTTAAGACCATCATAACATGCAGTTGTTATTGGAAAATATATGATAATTACTGTCATAACAATTTTTGAAGCTAAGCCATAACCAAACCATAAAACTAAAAGTGGAGCTATTGCAAATACTGGAATTGCTTGAGATATTACTAGTATTGGAAGTAAATATTTTCCAATATTTTTAAAATAAAGTAGGGCAAAAGCCGAGCTTAAACCAAAAATACATCCTATGATTATTCCTAGAACTATTTCTAAAAGTGTTGTTTGTGTATGTTCCCAAAGTAAGCTGTATTGAGTAGTAAGTTGTAAAAATACATCTTTGGGTTTTGGTAATATATAATGTGGTAAATCAAAAATCAAAACAATACTTTCCCATAAAAAAAGCAAAAAGACAATAGGGAGTAATACTTTTAAAACTTTTTTCATTTATTACTCTTTCTTAAGTGCGATATCAACTCTTCTTGTAAAGTCCATAATTTTTCATTTGATAGTTTGTGTGGTAATTCTCCATCTAAAAGGGCTACTTGTTTTAATCTAGTTTCATTTTCTTCTAATATATAAATATTATTTGCTAATTTTATAGCTTCTTGTGGATCGTGAGTTACTAATACAACAGTTTTATCTTTTAATAATTCGCAAGTTAACTCTTGTAATTGTATTTTTGTAATAGCATCTAAAGCTGAGAAAGGCTCATCCATTAAAATAAGATTTGCATCTTGCATTAGTGTTCTTGCTAGTGCAATTCTTTGTTTTTGTCCACCTGAAAGTTCATATGTTTTTTTGTTTTGATGTTCCGTCATATTTACTTGATTTAAAAGTACTTTTGCTTTTTGCAAAGTTTGCGCTGACTTACTTCCTTTTAGATGATGATATAACTGCACATTATCTAAAATACTAAGCCATGGATAAAGTGAGTTTTCTTGGCTTAACCAAGCTAGTTTAGTATCTTCTTTTAAAACTATTTTTCCATTTGTTATATTATCAATTTCTAAATTTGCAATACATCTAAGTAAGCTTGACTTTCCAACTCCTGAAGTTCCAAGAATTGCGGTGTTTTTATTTTCTAAGATATTAAAATTTAGATTTTCGAATAGTTTTTTGCCTTTAAAATCAAGGCTTAAATTTTCTATTTTAACTATAAAATTATTGTTCATAGATATAATAGTATAATAATTGAACTAAAAGCTTGGAAAAAGGAAAAAAGTGAAAATATTACATTTTAGTGATACCCATCTAGGATATAATGACTTAGATATATTAAATGAAAACAATATAAATCAAAGAGAAGCAGATTTTTATGATGCTTTTTCTCAAGTAGTAGAACAAATCAAAAAAATCAAACCTGATTATATTATTCATACGGGAGATTTATTTCATAGATCTAGTCCTAGTAACAGAGCTATTACTTACGCACTTGAAAAGTTCAATGAAATAGATGCTTTAGATATTCCATTTATATTAATAGCTGGTAATCACTCAACTCCAAGAACAAACTTGAGTTCACCTATTTTAAAGATATTTGAAAACTTTAAAAATATCTTTGTTTCCTATGAGCAACAATATAAGAAAATAGAGTTTAAAAACATAATATTTCATACCCTTCCACATATGAACGATGATACAATAGCCCAATCTCAAATAGAACTTTGTGAAGAAAATATAGATGTTAGTAAGAAAAATATTATGATGTTACATTGTAGTGTTGGTGCTTGGTATTTGATGCAAGAGTTTGGAGAATGGGTATATCCAAGTGATAAAGAGTATATCTTTTCTAAAATGGATTATGTAGCACTTGGGCATTGGCATGGCTTTGGAAGTGTTGGAAAGCATGAGAATGTATACTACTCAGGAAGTACAGAGCGAACTAGTTTAAACGATAAGAGAAATGAAAAAGGTTTTATAGTACTTACTATAGAAGAAGATTTATTAAATACCTTACATATAGAGTATAAACAAATAGATATAAGACCCATACGACAAAAGCAAATAGATTGCGAAGATTATGAAAACTTAATTACTAATTTAGATGTAGCTGATACTAAAGATGCAATAGTAGAAGTAAAGCTAATAAATCTAACTGCATTACAATCTATTGATATCTCAAACAAAGAAATAAAAGAGTTATTCCCAGATGCTATGAGTGTTAGTATAAAAAGAGAGTTTAAACTAAGTAGTAATGAAGTCAATGTAGAAGATATAGAAGCCTTATCTTTAGAAGATTACTTTTTAGAGCATATAAAAGAAGATGTAAAAGATGAAAAAGAAAATGATAGATTAAAGTTAAAAGTAAAAGAGCTTTTCTCTATATATGAGGAGAGCAATAATGATTCTGCTTAATTTAAAACTAGAAAACTTTAAAAGATATGAAAACTATTACTTAGAGTTTCAAGAAGGACTTATTGGAATTGTAGGTAAAAATGGTAGTGGAAAATCAACTATCTTTGAAGCAATACTCTTTGCACTATATGGAGAGCTTAAAAATAAAGGCTATAAAGAAGTAATACGAAATTCTAATGCAAGTATAAAAGATGTAGTACTAGTAGAGCTAGAGTTTGAGTTTGAAAGTGTTACATATAAAGTATGTAGAGAGTTTAGAGGTAAAGCTTTAAGTGCAAATGCAAAGTTCTATAAAGAGAATGAGCTTATAACAACAGGAGCAAAAGAAGTAACAGCTTCTATAGTATCATTAACAAAGATGAGTAAGGATGCTTTCTTACATACACTCTTTGCTTCACAAAAAGAGTTAACAAATCTAAGTACTAGAAAACCTGAAGATAGAAAAAAGATGATTAGGAAGTTATTAGGATTAGAGAAGATTGATTTTATAGAAGACTTACTAATCAAACAAAGTAGGGACCTAAAACGAGAAATCACAGCTTTTGCAGAAGTATTACTATCAAGTGATGAGGTAAAGCTTAGAAAAGAGCATATAGAAGAACACCGTATAAAAAAAGACGAATATGAAAAAGAGGCTATACAAAGAGCTAAAGAAGTAAATAGTTTAAAACTTGAAGAAGTAGATATACAAGAAAAGTTAAAAATACACCAAAGTACAAAAGAAAAGAAAAGAAACTACGCATCACAGTGTGAGCTTTTGCAAAATAGTATAAATTCACATATAAGAAACCAAACAAAACTAAATGAAGATGTAAATATCTTAGTAAAAAGACAAGAAGAGCTACAGGGCTTACAAAGTATAAAAGAAGAATACATTTCCTTACATGATGTACTAAAAGAGCAGGAGAGCTTAAAAGGACATCATATAAGAAAAGAGGGATTAACTCAAGAGCAAACAAATCTAAGAGAACAATATCTTAAATCAAAACATAAAGTTGATTTATTAAAAGAAGAAACAAAAGAGCATAAAGAGCTAATACAAAAAGAAGAAGTTTTAGAAAAAGAAATAGAAGAGTTAAAACAAAATATATATGCAAAACAAAGAGAAGAAAAAATACTAGTTCAAGAAATAGCAGGTGAAGATAAACTAATAGCAGATATAAATAAAAAGATATCAAATATAAAAGACTTAGGACGAGATTCGAATTGTCCTACATGTACAAGACCACTTAGAGATGAATATGATAAGGTATTAGATTCATTAAAAGACATAGTAAAACAAACTAAAAAAGATAAAATCCAAAAATCTCAAGAAGAACTAGAAAGTATAGTAAAACAAAGAGAAGAACTTGAAGAACGTTTTAAGAAGATAAACCATGAACATTTTGAGCTATCAAAGAGAGTTAATCTAATAGAAAGTAAGAAAAGAGACTTAATCCAAGAAGAAGAACACTTTGAAAAAATCAAGAAACATGGAATTAAAAATAAAGCAGAATTAGCAAAATTAGAGCAGTATTCTTATGATAGTTCATTTCATTTAAACCAAATAGAACAACAAAAAAAGTTAAAAGAAAAATACGAATATGTATTAAGCTTAGAGACTATGCTTGTAAGATTAGACAAGATAAAAGATGAAGAAAAGAATGTAACGATTACTATAAAAAGCTTAAGTACTAAATACAATGACTTGGAACTAGAATATAAAGCTATAGACTATGATGAGGTAAAACACAAAGAAAAAGAGAAAAAATCTGCTGAGATAAAAAAACAAAAAGAAGAAAAAATAAACGTTTTAAATAACCTAAAAGTACAAATAGCCACAATCCAAGGTCAAATCCAAACAATTCAACAATCTCTTGATGATAATAATAAACAACTAGCAAAAGTACAAATCAAAAAAGATGACTTATTAGACTATGAAAAAATCAAACTAAGCCTAGGGGATTTTAAAACAAAATTAAATGCAAAAATAGCTCCAAGAATATCAAGCTTTGCATCTTCAATGTACTCAATAATCACAAAAGGCAAATACCAACATATAGAAGTATCAAATGATTTTGATTTCTATATTTATGATGAAGGTAAAAAATATCCAATCGAGAGATTCTCAGGTGGAGAAATAGACCTAGCAAACTTAGTCCTACGAATAGCCATATCTAAAACACTAACAGAATTAAGTGGAACTAGTACTATAGGTTTCCTAGCTTTTGATGAAGTATTTGGAAGTCAAGACGAAAGCAGACGTATAGAAATACTAGAAGCTTTTCATACTATCAAAGAACAGTATCGACAGATATTTTTGATAAGTCATGAAATTGAAGTTAAAGAGATGTTTGAGAGTATTATAGAACTATAAGCCTCATCTTTTTGCCAAACTCTGCTTGGGATAACAAAATTAAATGCTCATGTATTAGGTGTACAGTCCACTTGAATTTTGTTCTCCACCTTGATTTTGACAAAAATCTGATGCTTATAAGAAGGGTCGATTTGCACAGTTTCTAAAAATCTAATGGACTCTTTATTTCATCTTTATTTAGCTCTTTTACTACGTGTGTATATATCATAGTTGTTTCAATACTTTTATGACCTAATAACTCTTGAATTGATCGTATATCAGTGCCATGTTGTAAAAGATGTGTTGCGTATGAATGTCTAAAAGTATGAGAAGATATTTTTTTAAATATTTTAGACTTTTCAACTGCATTTTTTATATTTCTTCCTAATGTTTTTTCATGTATATGATGTCTTCTTATAATTTCGCTTCTTGGGTCTTTAGATACATTATTCATAGGAAATAAAAATTGCCACTTTGTTTCATTTTTTGCATTTGGATATTTTCTTTCTAGTGCATGGGGTAAAAATACAGTTCCATATCCATCCTTTAAATCATTTATATGAATTTCTTCTACTTTTTTAATTTGTAATAAAAGTTCTTCTTTTATTTTTAAAGGCATTGGTACTGTTCTATCTTGTAATGATTTACTATCCCAAATATAAACTTTGTTGTATCCAAAATCTATATCCTTTATTCTTAAGTTTAATACTTCATTCATTCTAAGACCACAACCATACATAAGTTTTATCAATAGTTTATAGTTATTATTCATATTTGATATGATATTTCTAACTTCACTAATTGTCAGAACAACTGGTATATGTTTTCTTTGTTGAGCTCTTAAAGCTTGAATATTTTCTTCTTTTAGTGATATATTTAATACTTGCTCATATAAAAAAAGAATAGAGCTAAAGGCTTGGTTTTGAGTAGTAGGACTAACTTTTTGACTTATTGCTAGATATGTAAGGTACTGTTCTATTTCTTGTTTGCCCATATCTTTTGGGTGACGTTTATTATGAAATAGAATATATCTTTTTATCCAAGATAAATAAACTTTCTCAGTTTTGATACTATAATGTTTGAAAATAATTTTATCTCTAACAATATCTAAAAGTTTTTTTGCCATATTAAAATCCTTTAAAAAATAAAAAGTACATAATGTCCTTTTATCAAGATAACTCATGTTATTTGGACACTTTGTCCTAAATAATGGAGATTAGTTGTTATTCTGACATTATAAATGACGTTTTTATGGTTATTTTAATATAATTAAATTATATATTTAAATAATATTGCATTTTGCCATATTTTTATTTTTCTGAAAGTTAGGTAATGCGAGAAATACGAGAGTAATTCTTTGTATGGAAGTGTAATATTTCCTTTTGTATTTTATTTTACCATACAAAGTGTAACATTTTTTTTTAACAATAAAAATAAAAAGAAGAGAGATATTCATAAATTTATTTAAGTGATGAAAAATTAGTGAAAAAAGTTTCTTGTTTTTTTAGAACATAATTTAAAAAATATTTCCTTTTTTGTTTAATTTAGGCTATTTTTGAAAAAAAGAGCTTCTATAGTTGCCCTTATTTGGCTCGAAAATAGTTGCTTGTATATAAATCATCATAGAAAAAAATAGATTATTCGTATATATGCTTATATATACGAGAATCAATATTTTTAATATATTTGAAAACTTCGGTAGCACTTCGCAATAGAATAATAAGTATAAAGCTATTTAATCTTATGACATAGTAAAAGAAATTTTTTAAATTGAATAATATCATTGCTAGTAATATAATATCTTAGTTATTGCATATCTTTTTATTTTACTTTTTAATAATATTAATTTATTAATAATTACTAAAACTATTATTTCAATTTATTGAAATGATTTTAATGAATATCAAGAATTTAATTCTGATGTTCACACTATTAAAAAATATATGATGATATATCTATAACATTACTAGAGATATTAACACGAGAAAATCTTGATTTTTGATGTGCAAATAAAACATAAATGTAGTGAAAAAACTTTATTCCCTATTTGTTTTATTTGTAGGAATCCCCTAGCTACCATAAAATCGAGCCTTCTAATACCTAACTATGAAGTTTTTGTGGTGAACTATGAAGTTTTTGTGGTGAAGTATCGGATTTTTGTGGTGAACTATCGAACTTTTGATGTGAAGTATGAATTAAAAAAAATATTTTCATTTTTTAGCTTAAAATGGTTCTTAAGAACATATCGTTCAAAAGGAATTGTTTTATGAAAAAAGAACATGATGTAAGAAAACATAATAGTTTAATAAATTTGAGAACTAAACACAAATACAATGTAAATGAACTTAAATTTATATGTAAACAAATTTCGATGATTAGACCAGATTATAAAAATTTTGAGGATGAAGTAATTCATATCCAAGATTTAGGATTTAGTTCTAAGGAAATTGGAAACTATAAATATATTAGAAAGTTCTTTGAAGATTTATATTCAAAAAGTTTTTATATTCCAGGAACCAATAGATTATGTGGTTGGTTTTCAAGCTTAGAATATAAAGATGGATATATTTATTATTCAATGGATGAAAAGTTAATTCCATTCCTATTAGATGTTCAAAATAATTTTACTCAATATCATGTAAGTAATGTTTTAAAGCTTAGAAGTTCTTATTCTATAAGAATATATGAATTATTAAAACAATTAGAAGATAAAGGCAATAGAACATTTACAATTGAAAACTTAAGAAGCCTATTGGATATTTCTGATTCTTATAAAAATGCAGATATTAAAAGATTAATAGATAAAACCAAAAAAGATTTAAAAGAAAATACTGATTTATCTTTTACATATGAATTTATAAAACAAGGTAGAAGTTTTAACTCAATAAGATTTAAAATTTTTAAAAATAAAAAAATTGAGGAAATTGACACAACAAGAGTTTATGGAAATATTGCAAAAGTTGATGAAAGTAAAAAGTCAATTTTTAAATTTAGTCAAGCATTACATAAAAAACAAGGAAAAAAATAAGATGGAAACACCAAAGAATTTTAAAGAATATTTTGCATTTGCAGAAGTAGAGAGTTCTAGTAATATTAATTTTGATAATGAGATAATTGAATATATTGTATTTAGAGCATTAAAAAACTTCACATCTGAAACAGATATGAAAACTTATAGAGTTAATGAAGTTTTAATTAATAAATCACATTTAACAAATTCAAAAATAGAGATTGAACTTGAGTATTACATAATTAATGATGAAGATGATTATGAGTCTGAAAACGTATCTTGCTTTTATAATTTAGAAAAACTAAATTCTAAAATCGCTAAAAATTATCTTAATGAACTTGATGAAACTTATGATGATTTTTATATTAATTACAATTTAGCAAATGAAAGAATGGAGATATTATAATTAATATGAGTGATAAAATTTAATCAATTTTTTTAAAAATTGTTGATTAAAAATCAAGGGGTTTTTTAAGGGGGAGACTTCGCCCCTTGAACGCAAATATGGAGAAAAAATTTATTTTTTTCGTGGATTAAATTAACGAAGTTAATTCAATCCCCATATTAAGTTAAATGGATTGATGACAAAATTATATTTTTTCAAAATTTGCTTATAATTAAATAGTATCAACAAAAGGCGATACTATGACAATTAGTGCAAATATAAGCGATACATATACGAATGAGTCAGGGATTAAAAGACCTGTGACGATTGAAGCTATATTACATGATATAAGAACGAAGTTTACAAATCATGTAAGTAGAAGCGATAGAGAAAATACTTTAAATATTTATCACGATACTATTAAATATATTTCTGAAATACTTGAAGCAAATAATTTAGAAGTAAGTGAGAATATTAAAAAATTTTTAGATGAAAATTCAAATAATAAAAATATAGTGTTTTATTCAGATGAAATGAATCAAACGCAAAACATGTCTTATAATTCAAATATAGAGCAAAATAAAGAGAAATCAGAAGAAATTAAAGAATTACTCATAGATTCATTTAATTCAATGATAGAGGCTATTAAATGCGATTATAAAGCTAATTCATATAGAAATAGAAGAATGCCAAATAATTTTCAAAATTTTGCACAAATTGGAGTCATCTACTTTGGAGCAAATGAAGAAATGAGAAGTTTAAGAGATGAAAAATTTAAAGACTTAAAAGGTTTGACTGAAGAAGAAGCAGAATTTTTTAATTCGTTAGATGATGAAGAAGTTTTAAAGAGATCGGCTAAATTTCTAAAAAAATTAGAAGAAAAATTTGGTGTTAAAATTTTATACCAAACTTTACACAATGACGAAAAAACGAAGCATGTTCAATTTATGTTTTCATCTTATAATTTTGATAATCACAGAGTTTTTAAATCTAATCTGAAAAAATTCGATTTAAAAATTTTAGGGGTTGAGTTGCAAGATATGATTGCAAAAGAGTTTGAAGATATGCAAATCGCAAAATATAAAGGTCATCAATTTAAAATTAATAGGGGAAAACATAATACAAAATCAATAGAAAATTTATCAATGTCGCAAATGCAACAAGAGAAAATTAAAGGTCAAGAAAAAATTATTGACATTCAAGAACAAAGCATTGAAGAGAATGAGACAAAAATTAAAGAAACTTATCATGAAAAAAATGAATTAGAAAATATTATTGATAATATTAGAAGTGAAAAAAGTGAAGTTGATTTAGATTTAAAAAATTCTAAAGTTTATAGAGATGAAATTAAAAATGATTTAACTTTATCTAAAGAACAAAAAAAATCTTTATATGATGAAATTTCTGAAGTTCAAAAATCTTTGAGAACAAAGAGAAAAGAACTTGTAAATGTTGAGAAAGAAATTAAGAGTATAAAAGATTTAGACACTTCTTTAAAAAAAGACACTTTAGAAATTTTAAAAAATTCTAAAACAATTCTTGGTTTTGATGAGAATAAGCTTAAAAAATCAATTTATCAGAAGATTAAGCAATATTCTAAGATTGAGATAAAAGCTAAAGAAATTGACAATTTAAAGCAAGATAAAGCAACATTAATTGAACATAATACAAAACTAATTGAAGAAGTTGAAAAAAGAGACGAAAGATTATTAGATAAAGACGAAATTATTACAGATAAAGCTCACGAAATAAAAAGACTTATGCAAAGAGATAAAAACAATGCTAATTTTACAAAACAAGAAATTGTTGAAGCTACTTTAAATTATGAGAATGAAATTCAATCTTTAAAAACTGAATTAATTGAAGTGAAACAAGATAAAGAAGTTTTTAAAGAAAAATCAGAAGAACTTGAAAAGTTTAAAGATTTTATTGATGAAAATCATAAAGATATTATTGAAGATTTTGAGGATAAGAGAAAAAATAGATATATGAGACATAGATAAAATTATTTATCTATGTATGAAATTTTCTCTAATTCTTCTTTTAAAATTTGAAGTTCATATTTCTGAGTATAGTCATCAGTAATTTTATTATCGTCTTCGGCTCCATGACCAACAATTTCATTTATCATTTCATATTGAACTTTTTTTTGTTTTAGTTTATTTTGTAAAGTATGCCTAAAACTATGAAAAACATAAGTTTTATCAAAACCAAGTTTAGTTTTAAAATATCCAAAATCTATACTAAATTGTGTAGATTTAATTTTAAATAGATTTTTTGTTCTAATTTTAGATAAATATAAATTTAAATCTTCAATTAATTCGCTATGAATAGGAACTTTTCTAAAACTACTTATTGTTTTTAGTTCTTTTTCATCAACTTCGTCAATTTCAATTTTGAAATTAAAATATAATATTCCATTTTCTGACTTTATGTCTTTTTTTGTTAATTGACAAATTTCTTTTTCTCTTGCACCAGTGTAAGCTGCAATTTTTATAATAGTCTCATATTCATTATGATATTTATTTGGTTCTTGTTTTTTAGGTGAAAGTCTAATTAAATCAATTTTTTCTAAAATCTTTTTATAGTCTTGATTAGAATAAGGACTTCTTTTCATTTTAATTTTATCTTTAGTTGTAACTTTAAATTTAACATCTTTTGTGAGTTTAGGAATATAATGAGCTTTTTCATGACAATAGTTTAAAAATGTGATTAAGTTTGTTAAAGCATTATTTAAAGCACCTACTTTACCATTTGGTTTTAATTTTTTTAAATATGTTCTATATGATATTAAATCTTTATGCTTTAAATTTTGAATATATATTATTTTACTAATATTACAATACTCTAAAAAATAACCTACATCTCTACGACTTGCATGTTCTTGAGCTTCTGATACGCCATCTCGTGTATTTAACCACTCTTCAAATGCTTCTTTAATTGTGACTAAACTATTATTAGAAGTAAAAGAGACTTGGTCTAATGCAGAAGTATCAATTTCATTTTGTATATTTTTTTTGACATCATTTAAAGCATTAATTTTAATTTGTATAATATATTTTTTAAAGACTTCAGCTGCTTCAACATCTAAACCATAAGTTATATCATCTTCTCGATCTGATAAATGAAGTAACTGCATTAGGTCATATAACTCTTTTTCTATAATTTCGTCATATATATCGACTTCTTTATTTAAATCGCTAATAATAGTGTCTATTTGATTTATTGATAGATGTGTATTACGATTAACAATATCATCAAAATTTATTTTTTTGAACTCTTCTATATATTCTTTAATTTCTTTTGTTGTAAACATTTTAAAACTTCTTTTTAAATAATTAAATTTGGATATTAAGTATCTCGCTATAACTTTAGCATTATTTATATTATTAGTTTTTAAACTTTTGATATATTCTCTTTTATATCCAAAATAAATTTCTAAATCATCATTTATAGCCAATCTAATATAGTAGGTATTGTTTCTCTTAAATAGATTTGTCATTGTAGTGTTTTACAACATACCATACAAAACGTAACAAGTGTAATATTTTATTTTTTAATAAAATATTATTAATGTTCGTATTTATCGAACTTTAGGCAAAAATAAAAATATGGCATTTTGTAATATTTTCAATTGTTATAGGAACATACTTTTGTCCTAATAATAAGAATAAATTTGATATCTGGACATTATGTCCGATAATAAATAGTTAGATTAAGGAGTAGACCATCATTTATGTTCCAGCAGATAAAACAGATATAATTGAACGAATAGATATTGTTGTAGATACTATTAAGTTAAGACTAGTGCCTACATTTAATTCAATTGAAGAAGAATCTAGGGAAATTGAAAAGAATAAATTAGATGAACTTTATAAAAGTTTTCATCCTGATACTACAGATATAGGTTCATGTTATGAAGAGGCACATTCAGAAGGTGCTAGTCATTATGCAATACATAATGAAATGAAGCAAGAGTTTTTAAATCATCAGGCAACCTTACTCTTTCATATGTTTGAAAAAGATTTAAAAAATATGTTTAGAACTTCAAAAGATACCTATCTAAAAGGCGATGACTTAAAAAATAAACTAGAAGAAATCGGTATATCAACAGATACTAATTCTACATGGTACAAAGTTAATAAAGAACTTAGATTAATATCTAATGTCGTTAAACATGGAACAGGTGATTCATATAATGACCTAAAAAAGATAAGAGTGGACTTATTTAACAATAACTTTGGATTTTTATTAAAATCAGATATTTCACTTACCTTAAATGATATTGAAATATATGCTAATTACATGAAAAAGTTTTGGACTGAATTTTTTGATATTGTCTTAGTATTAGAACATAGAATAATCTAACAAATCGTAGGAGAGAGAAACAAGTTTTTAAGTGTCGATTAAATAAAACATAAAGACAAGAGTTTCAAGTTGTTTAATCCACTTGTTTCTCAACTCAGTCGTTAGTTGTCAAAGCAAACATAAAATAAGGAGATATACTTGGACGCAGGTAAAAAAACAATAAATGATATATTTAACGGTAATAGAATTTTAGAAATTCCATTTTTTCAAAGAGCATATGTTTGGGAAGATGAACAATGGGGTAGATTACTTGAAGACATGGAAGAAATATCACAACAAAATACACCATACTTTTTAGGTTCTGTTATTTTAAAACAGCAAATGACAAATACTACAAAATCCGTAAGTGATGTAAGAACATTAATTGATGGACAACAAAGATTAACAACATTAAGTATTTTTTTTAAAACTTTGTGTTTAAAAAATAATGAAAATAATAAATTTGAAAGAGTTTTCAAATTAATTGATGATAGTATTGCATTAGAACATAACCATAATGATATTAACAATTATAATGAAATATTAAATCTTCAAACAGAAGAAGATATTAATAAAATAAACAATATTAGCCGAGCATATACTTATTTTAAAAATAACATTAAAATAGAAAAATTAAATTTTCAAAAAATATTATCAAATGTAATGTTTGTTGTTATTGATTTAGGCATAGATGAAGATGAGCAACAAATATTTGATACAATTAATTCATTAGGAGTGAGATTAACAACTGCTGAATTATTAAAAAATCATTTCTTTGGTAGAAATGATTTAAACTCTTACGATGCAAATTGGAAACAAATTTTTGAAAAAGATGATGAGACTAAAGAGTTTTGGGATAGAGAAGTAACTGCGGGTAGAACAAAAAGAGAAAATATTGATTTGTTTTTCTATTCATTTTTACAAATTAAATTACAAGATAAAAATATTAATGTTAAAGCAGATGACAAAAAACGACTAAGTAAATTTAGTAATCTTTTTGAAAGTTATAAAGAATTTATGAAAATATATAACATTGATAAAATATCATTAATTCAAGAAATTAAAGAATATGCAATACTTTACAAAGATAATATTAATTTTAATATTATTGATACAGAATTAACAGATGAATATGGAATAGAAAGAATAAATGCTTTAATATTTGGTCTTGAATATACGGTTATTATTCCATTTGTATTATATGTATTGAATAATACAAAAGATAATCAAGATGAGCAAAAAAATATTTTTATGTATTTAGAATCATATTTAATGAGAAGAATGATTTCAAAATCAACAAATAAAAGTTACAGTAATTTATTTTCAGAAGAACTAATTTCTAACGAAATTACTTCTAAAGAAAAGTTCCAGAATTTAATTAATGAAAAAACAGATAAAAATAACTCTATGCCATCCAATGAAGTTGTAAAACAAGGATTTTTAAATTCAAAAATAGTTAATAAGCAAACTAGAGGTATTATTTATTTAATTGAATCTATAATTAGAGTTAAAGACAAAAACAAACATTCAACAGGTCTTCTTGGACTTGATAGATATAGTTTAGAGCATATGATGCCTAAAAAATGGGAAAATCACTGGGATAAAGATAAGAATTTTACAGATGAAGAAAGACAAAATAGAAATAATAAATTATTAACATTAGGAAATTTAGCAATAATTACATCTTCATTAAATAGCTCAATTAGAGATTCAAATTGGGATAAAAAGAAAAATGGAACAGATAAACATAGTGGATTAATTAAATTTACAAGTGGTATTGAAACAATAAATGAATATCTTCAATATGATAATTGGAATGAAGACAAGATAGAAAAAAGAGCAGAGTTTTTATATGAAAAAGCTATGAAAATTTGGGCTTTATAGAAAAGACCACTAACAAAACCTAGGAGAGGAACGAGTGAAAACTGCCGAAATATTAAGCTTTTAAGTGTCGTATAAAGATACTATAAAATTTAAGTATTCATACCGTTAGTTCACTCGTCCCTCAAGTCAATCGTTATATCTAAGATTGACATAGAGTTTCAATTTTAAATATACCTATTTTTATAATATGGTAAATTTATTTTTGGAGTTTAAATTGATTAAGTTAAAAAATTGGTATTACAATATCAATAAGAAACAAAGAATAATTGTCTGGGCTGTTAGTATTTTACTAACGGCAACAAATCCTATTGGTTGGGTGTTTTTTGCTTGGTGGTGGTTGCCACTACTCACTTATTTAGAATACAGCAGAGAGTAATCAATGGCTGATAAAATAGAATTTATCTTTTGGGCAACTTTAATATTATATGTAATAACTATTTTTACTGTACCTTATGTTGGTGTTTATTTAACGTATGTTGCTATACCGGTTATTATTATAAGTGGTTTAATCTGTAAATTTACAGTATGGAAAGACTAAAAAGAAAATTTAAGTGAAATTCACTTAAATTTTGCTAAAATAGAGATATTTTAAATAAAGGAATTTACTAATGCAAACTTTAACCTTAGAAGTGCAAGATAATTTTGTTCCAAATTTATTAGACTATTTAAAACAATTTCAAAGTGAAGTCAAAATCTGTAAAGATAAAAATTTAGAAATTGACCCGTATTTTTATGAAAGAAAAAAAGATTTAGAGCAAATTATTGAAGACTCTGAAAATGGTACAATGGAGATGCTATCTCAAAAACAGTACGACCACGAAATGGAAATATTTTTCAAAGATTTAAAAGCTAATGCAAATCTTTAGAACCAGATTATATAAGACTCAACTACTAAGAATTTTAAAACACATTGCAAAAGATAAAATTAGTGCAAGTGAAAAATTTCATACTGACTTAGAAAAACAAATAAACAATCTTACACACTCCCCATATAAATGTAGACAATCTTTTTACTCTGATGATGAAAATGTAAGAGACATGATTTTTATGAAATATACGATCCAATATAAAATCTATGAAAGTAAAATTAGCATTTTAAAAATCTTCAATAAAAACAAACCAAAAGAAGATAGATATAACAAAACATAGTAGCCAATAAATTACCTAGTGGCAATTTATTAGCTATATTCAAACGTTGTACCCTAAAGGAAAAAATTGCAAAAATGTGACGTAGATTGTTATGGTAAATGTCAAAATAAAATTCATACTGGTACTAAATGTATATTACATTGTGAAAAAAACAGTCCAAATAAGAAGCAAACATTAAATGATGTTTATCAAAAAGATAAAAACACTGGATTATTATCTGATTTTTATGATAGTTTTTTAAACTATACAGTTGCACAAATATTTGAGCATACAGAGCTAATAAATAATGAACTAACCAAAGAAGATATTAAATCTTATTTTGAAAGTTCTAAATTTAATAATGAAAAATATAATAAGGTTTTAAAGAAAATTACTTTCAGACCTTATGGTATTCATTTTCCTACAAGAAAAGGAAATGATGATTTTGACTATTTAAAAATATTCAATTTATTTGAAGAAGTTTTTTTTGATAATTGTGAATTTTATATTGACTCTTTAGAACTTAAAGATACAAAGTGTCTTTTTGAAAAATGTGTATTTAATGTAGAGTGGATGATTGATAATTATACTATACATAGTGATGAAAAAGAAACATATTTTTGTTGTACATTTAATGGTAAAGTATCAAGTTATTCATCTGGTAAAGAAAATATATATGATTATCCACAATTTAATTATAGCTGTACATTTAATGAAAATCTAGAATTAACTAATTGTACATTTAAGAATAAGCTTTTTACAGAATTTAATAGTGATGAGAAAGAAATAAAAACTCTTAAATTACTAAAATTTGATAAATGTATATTTGAAGAACGAACTATACTTAATGATTATAATATAGATGGATTTAGTTGTGTAAATACTACTTTTAATGATATGTTAGAATTTAACAATAATACTATTACAGATGTTTTAATAAATAATTCAGAATTTAAGAATACCTCTAGTTTAATGAATAGTATATTTACTAATTTAATTATTAAAGATAGTGTCTTTGAAGAAAATGTGGATTTTAAAGATTCTGTATTTGGAATCAAGAATAAATTAACTGAAGATTCTACAACTTTAAAATCTGTTCTCATTAAAAAATCAATAAATTTTAGAAATGTAAAATTTTATTATGGATTAGATATACCAGATACTAAAATAAATGACTTATCTAATTTTTTAAAGGCTGATTTGACTGTAAAATATACTCCACAAGATACATATAGAAGATTAAAATATGAATTTGATAGTATTGGGAATATTATTGAAGCTAATAAATTTTATCAAAAAGAGATGGAAAAAAGAGAAGAAGACCTAAAAAAAGAACTTCCCAAAGATTTTTTTGAATGGGTCATTTTCAAAATACATGGATTTACTTCAGGACATTCTCAAAATGCTCTTTTAGCTTTATTTTGGATTTTTATTATTAGTTACATATATAGTTATACATTTAACTTTTTAGATGTAGAATATATGAAAGATATTAAACTAGATAAAATATTTTTGAAATCTTTTATATATGATATATATTCAACAGATTTATTTCATTTATTTATGCTATCTTTTTTGATGACCTTACCTTAATATATCAGCAAATAGTATTATAAATAAGAACTACTATTTACTAATTGGAATACTAACTACCTTTTTGTATATGTATTTAACGAAAGATTTTACATTATCAATCGTATCAAATAATATTAATCCTTTTTCAATAATTACAGAAGCAGGAGAGTTGAGTTTTGATGAATTACTATTTAGTAATTTCAATACGACAAAATACAAGAAGAAAATAAAAGTAATTAATGGTAAAATACATTAATAATAGGAATAATGAATATGCAAAAACTAAACGAATTAACACTCAAACAAAGAGAAGAACTTTTTAGACAATTAAGAATCTCAATCACTCATCACTCAAATGCAATGGAAGGAACTACATTATCATTTGGAGAAACAAAAGAGTTACTAGAACTAGGACACACAGCTGGACATAAACCACTTGGTGAACAACTTGTGATATTAGGCTTTGCAAAAGCTTATGATGTAATCATTCGTGAAGCTGCAAATCCACATAATATTATAGATAGTAGCTTCATCAAAGATATTCATGCAATTATGTTTGAAGATGCTTTAAAGGTAGCACCAGAGTTTGTATCTAAACCAATTGGAGCATATAGAACTGATGAAAGATATATTAAGGGTGTAGATATAAAATTATCATTACCTCATATGATTTCAAATGATGTTGAAAATTTACTTTATAAATTTCATAGTAATAAAATGGACTTACTTGATATATCAGAATTTCACATTTTATTTGAAAGAATCCATCCCTTTGCAGATGGCAATGGAAGAGTTGGAAGATTATTAATGGCTTATCAAGCTATACAAAACAATATAGTCCCACCACTTATTGAAAATGAGCATAGGGATGATTATTTAAAAGCTATAAATGATAAAGATAATTTATGTGTATTTCTTGATGAAAGTATTAAAAAAAGTTTAGAGTTGATAGAATTATAAACAAGTAAAGATAAACTTTAATGGTACTTTGAGCATTAAGGTACAACAAATCAGAGGAGATAACAAGATTTCACTGCGAAAATATTGAGTTTTAGTATATGAAATTAGATATATTAAAGATTAAACATCTCTATAGTTATACCATCTTGTAGCTCACTTCGGTCGTTATCAAAAAAATAAACTCTTAAAAGAACAAAGAAATATAGGTTTTGAAGATGTGGTATTGGCAATAGAAAGTGGTAATTTGTTAGATGATACTTCGATATTTTTAAAACAATTATTCCTTCAAGACAAATGAACAAGAAATATAATAAAGGAGTCTCAAAATGACTAATTTAGATGAATATGAACAAGATATTTTACAAAGTGTTGAAAATGGTGAATGGGAAAGTAAAAAAATATTAATGAAAGATTACTAGAATTACAGTCTTATGTAAAACACCAAAAGAAAAAAGCTATATCTATAAGAGTTAATGAAAATGATATTTATGAACTTAAGAAGAAAGCTTTAGAAAATGGCGTACCTTACCAAAACCTTATCCAAGTTTTAATACATCAATTTGCATCAAATAAAATACATTTAAATATTTAAATATGATAACAAGTCTTTGCACTGAATAGATAAATCTATGAGTGAAGTCGAACGTTATACTCAAAGAGGAATATATAATATGAAGCAAATTAAAAAGTTAGCAGAAGATGTAAATTATACTGCTATAGACTTAGGAGACTTAAATGATTTAATGAAATATTCTTTAATTCATCCTGTAAATAAATAGGAAATTGAGGGATTTTCAGGTGGAGAAATTGACCTAGCAAATTTAGTACTTCGTATTGCCATCTCAAAGACACTAACAGAGCTAAGTGGAACAAGTACGATAGGATTCCTAGCTTTTGATGAAGTATTTGGAAGTCAAGATAAAAGAAGATTTGTATAAAAATACAAAACTTCTCTTTAAATAGATGAATGCTTTTTATTTTATAGTAATAGGAACAATTCTATTTTTGTCTTCATTATAAGTAAAATATTCACCATTTAGTTTATAATGCTTTGAACAATAATCTCTATTTCTAATAGTCATACATTTATCGTTGCCTTTTACAAACCATGTACCAGATATATTATTTGAAGAAATTGTTCCTTCAAAAGTTCCATTAGAGTTGAACTTGATTTCATAAGGTTTTCCAGAACCTGAAGTTAATCCACTTGCAGTCTTATCGTTAAATAATGTTTTTATTTCACTATCATTTAAAAATACTACATTTTTAGGAACAGGATTTGTACTTGCACAAGAGACTAATAATAAACTTATAGCCGTAGCAACAGTACCAATTAAAATTTTTTTCATAATAACTCCCTATGTTTTAATAGGGATAGTATATCTTATAAAATATAATTTTTTTATTAATTAAATGATAATAATATATAATGAATTTAATTTACATTTAGTAAAAATGATATATAGATACATTTTTAGAAAGCTCTCTCATACTTTTCATGGAGATAAACAAATATAAAGTACCTTAATTCCTTAATGTAGCTATTAATCTATTTTCATCTTTCAAAAAAGAGAATACGTCAAAAATTGATTTTACTAAAATATCAGAATTCAACAAAGTCTCAGTACATAAACCCTCATCTTGCAAGATAGCAATACCCAAAATAGACTCTTTTAGCATCAACTTATCATTTCGTCCATTTCCCACACTTAGCGTTGTAGAAGAACCTAAACTCTTAATAAAATCTAACTTACTAATATCTTGAGATGACTTTGATATTTTTATAATCTCACAATTTGTATCTACAAGCTCTTTTTCAACACTTCCATAAGTATCAGCAGTGATTACATAAAATTTAAAAGAGTTTGAAAGTTCATTTATACTTTTTTTAATGCCTTCAATTAGTTTACCGTCAATTGCAATCGTACCATTATAATCAAATACGATGTTTTGAAGTTCTAGTTCTTCTTTTCCTGGAATGTTTACTTTCACTTTTTTGTCCTTTTTGCTAACTAATCATAATACGAATAATAGCGAAAAAATAAATAAGAGACACGGAATTTTTAAGTCTAAAAGAGTTAAAATGACAAATAAGGAATTTAAATGTACAAAATTCGTCAAGCTTTAAAAGAAGATATTAACCGTATGTCAGAAATAGAAGGAATTTGTTTTTCTGAGTCTGAAGCTGCGTCATTAGAATCATTTCAAAATCGATTTTCAGTTTTTCCTGAATGTTTTTTTGTATTAGAAAGTGATGGTATTATTGTTGGTCATATTAATGGATGTATTAATAATACTCCAGAACTTCCTGATGCTCTTTATTCAAATAGTAAACTTCATTGTCCTCAAGGTGAATACCAAACAGTATTTGGCTTAGCAGTTGATCCTAAATATCAAAACCAAGGTTATGCATCAGCACTTACAAAACATTTTATTGAGTTTAGTAAAAATCATAAACATAAAGGAATGGTACTTACTTGTAAAGATAACCTTGTTAAGTTTTACCAAGGCTTTGGCTTTATTCATCAAGGTGTATCAGATTCAAGCCATGGTGGTTCACAATGGAATGATATGTTGTTAAGATACTAAATGATAAAGGCTAAAAACATTGACTAAATTTTTTATATTACTAATACTAACTTTCAATTTTTGTTTTGCAAATAATGAAAACCCTTTATATATTTCTTCTAAAACACTTCCAACTTTTAACCAAGAAGATTTTTCAAAATATGTAAATGAAAATAAAAGATGGTTAGAAAACAATCGAGTATTTTTGACAAAAAGTCCGCAGTTAGAGCTTTTTTTAAACTCACCATTTGAAAAAAAACCTATCAATCAAAAAGCATCAAAAGGAATTTTGCTAGTTCATGGACTTGGTGATTCTCCTGGCTATTTTCAGGATTTAGCACAAGAACTAGTTTCTCAAGGTTTTTTAGTAAGAACTGTTTTACTAACAGGTCATGGTAGCAAACCTGCTGATTTAATAAACGTAGAGTTTGAGCAATGGGAAAATCTAGTAAAACATCATATAAAACTATTAGAGAAAGAAGTAGATGAGTTATGGCTTGGAGGATTTTCAACAGGAGCTAATCTTGTGACTTCTTATGCTTTTGAAAATGAAGAGGATATTTCAGGTTTATTACTTTTCTCACCTGGCTTTGCTTCAAATCAAAGTACATTATTGCCTTTTTCTGGAATTGGTTCTTTTTTCAAAACATGGCTATTTCAAAATGACTATAGTCAAAATATCTTGCGATATGAATCTCTATCAATGAATGCTTCAAATTTATATTATAAGTCTTTACAAAAAGTTGAAGAAGCTTTTGATTCTAAGAGTTTTTCAAAACCAGTATTTATAACTATTAGCCAAGATGATAGTGTTATAAATTCTAAGGATATAGTATCAATTTTTACAAATAAGTTTAAAAATCCAAAAAGTCAACTTATTTGGTATGGAAAAGATAAGAGTTTTAGTGATAATAGAATTACTTATTTACCTTCTTATATTCCTTCTGAAAATATTGGTAACTTTTCTCATTTAAGTGTGTTATTTAAAAAAGATAATTTCTTTTATGGAAAAAACAGTCAATTTAAAATGTTTAGAAATGGACAAGATAAGATTTATAATAGCCAAGAAGACCAACTTTGGTATTCAGCTTGGGGTTTACAAGAAGAGGGTAAGTATTTTGCAAGACTTACTTGGAATCCATACTTTGAAAAGACTATAGCAAATATGACAGAAGTAATAAACTCTAAAAATGATACAAGGATGTATAAATGAAAATATCAAAACTATATGCAAACAATGATAATTTTAAAACAATAGTATTTGATAAAGGTATAAACTTTATACTATCAGACTCTAATGGTGTAGGGAAGACTAGCCCTTTTGATGGTGACAAAAATACTTATGAAAAAGGCATTTATAATGCAATTCATCAATTAGATAGAATTGGTATTCAAACTATTATTCCATTAAATGAAGATGCTATTAAAAATCAAGAAATTTTTTAAGATATATCACTCTTATCTGCTTCAATAGCTATTTTTAAAAAACTTGTAAAAGCTACATTATCAAAAGTAAGTGATGCATCTAAGTTTGATTTCATTTTATCTAAGGCTTTTTTATAATTTTTATAAAACTCATAGCTAGGTTTTGGTTTATATATTAAGTCTGGAAGTTCAAAATATTTTATTACCATTTTTGTAGTAGTTGGTTTTATGAAATACTCGTCATGCCTATTTATACAATATGCAGTTACACTTATAATAGTCCATTTTGCTAAGTTATATTGAGCTAAAAATTCTACTAAACCTTCAAAACCATCTTTTTTATTTCCGTATAAAAACTCATATATTTCGATACTTAACATATCTTTTTCATAGGAGTTCAAACTTGCAATAGCATCTTTTAATTTAAGCTTATCAAATAGTGAAACCATAACTGATTTTTGTACGGTTTTAAAAAAGCCTTCTACAAATAAATTTGGATTTTCAAAGTTTTCTTTTTTGAGTTGTTCTTTAGCAAAATCTTCTAATTTCTGAGGATTAAACTTTTGTATTGAAGGGAAGAAACTTTCATCTTTGAAACCTTCTGGATATGTTTCTAAAAATTCTGCTTCTAAATCTTTTAATTTTTCTAAGTTCATTTATGCTTTTTACTTTACACCAAAATTAACAAAAGCACCTTCAATACTTGGAATACTTTTATAGTTAGTTTTTGTTAATCGTATTTTTTTTGTTTTAAGATCACAAATTGCTATTTTAAAACTAGAACCCATAGAAGGCTCTACTACACAAATAATCTTATCATCAATTTGACGTGTAGTATAAATAGTACCTTTAAGTTCAGAAAAAAAATACTTTGGATAAGTTAAAGGTGTTATTTCAACTATATCAATAGCTTCTTGATTTTCTAATGTTTGTGCTATATCTTGTGCATCTTCATAGCTTTCAAACTGAATACACCAGTCATCAAAATATTTATTAAAATGTTCTAGGTCTTCATCTAGAAATCCACCTGCTAATGATTGTAAAGTAAAAATTGACACTAATTACACCTTGGTATATATATTATTTTAAAAATTAATTTTATCATAGTAAAGCTATTTGAAGTCTTATGTGATATTTATCACATACATTTTTCTTATTATTATATATAATTTCTTCATCTTATAAATTTTAAAGGAAAATTATGAAAAAAATAATATTAAGTTTAGCACTGTTTTTTGGTACTATGTTTGCCGCACCTACAATGGCTCCCGATTTTGAAGCAACAACAATTACAGGTGAAAAAGTAAGTTTAAAAGGTTTTTTAGAAACAAAAAAACCAACATTAGTTTATTTTACAGCATCATGGTGTCCAACTTGTGCAAAAAACTGGCCATCAATTAATAGTGTTTATAAAACATATAAAGATAGAGTAAATTTTGTATCAATTAGTATTGATCCAACAGATACAAACGAAGTACTTACAAAATTAGCAAAAAAACATGGTTTAGTTTATCCTTCAGTTGCAGGTAATCCAAAGCTTATGGTTGCTTTTGGAGTAACAGGACAAGCTACAACGATTATGCTTAACTCAAAAGGTGAAATTACATTTAAAGACAGAGGGCATCTTACACTAGAAGAGTATACTAAGTTGTTAGATGATTCATTAAGAAATGAATAGTTTTATATACTTTTCTTTTCTTCAAGGGGTATTTGCATTCTTTGCCCCTTGTGCCGTTGCACTTCTTCCTGCTTATATCGTATCTTTTATCTCTAGAAATAATGTATCAAATCAAAGTAAAATTCATCTTTTATTAAGAGGTTTAAAATTAGCATTTTTTTCTATCTTAGGTATTTTATTTATATATGCAATTGCAAGTGGTTTTATAGTTATTGCAGCAGAGTTAATCAAAAGTTACATGAAATATGTAGCAGTTTCACTAGGGGCTATACTTATTATAGTTGCTATATTAATGCTTTTTGGAAAAGATTTTAGTGTAAATATTCATATGAATCAAAAAAAGCATGAAAATGAAGTAAAAGAAGCTTTCTTCTTTGGAATAGCTTATGCTATTGGAGCATTAGGGTGTTTATTCCCACTATTTTTAGTAGTGGCAACACAAGCTTTTAGTGAACCTAATACGGCTTTAGGGGTGAGTTATATTGTGGCTTATTTTATTGGAATTAGTTTATTAATGCTAATTACAATCATGAGTTCAATTTTTGCAAAAGATTTTATAAGTAGAAAAATAAATTCTATTTTGCCTCATATGCAAAAAATAAGTGCAGTTTTTCTTATTGTTGCAGGGATTTATATTATTTATTATCAATCATCATTATTTTAAAAAGGTTAAAAGATGAATAATTCAAAACAAAAAACTATAGAATTAGCTTATTTAATACTAAGACTTACTATGGGTGTAAATATGCTTACTCATGGTATTGCACGAATGTTAAATCTTGATGGATTTAATTCATGGATGATAGGGAAATTTTCTAATACGATTTTGCCTGAATTTATGGTTAGTATTGCATCTTATATGATTCCTTTTTCAGAGTTTATTCTTGGTATTTTACTTATTTTTGGTTTATTTACAAGTAGAGTTTATTTATTAGGTGGACTATTAATAGTATTTTTAGTATTTGGTTCAGGATTACAAGAAAATTGGAATGTTATGTCTTCTCAAATGATATATGCAGTATTCTTTTTTATTCTTTCATATTTTATTGAATTGAACAAATTTTCAATAGATAGATTAAGAGAAAAGTAGAACTTTTATAAAAGTTCTATCTTTTTTCGTGAGAGTTTTAATATATTATTCTTTTCAAAACTTTTTAATATTCGACTAATTACCTCTCTTGATGTTCCAATTATTTCACCTAATTGTTCATGAGAGATATTAATTTGCTTTTTTTCTTGAGATTGTAACCAATGAAGTAGTCTTGTATCTAAACTTAAGAATCTTACTTCTTCAATCACTGTAGCCATTGATTCTAAGCGATTTACATATTGGTCAAATACATATCTTTGAAACTCTTTATCTTCAATAAAAAGCTTTGCTATTAATTCAACAGGTACATCATAACCTTCTAATGAAGTTTCAGCAATAGCAGTTCCAACAGCAGGTGCTGAGTTGTATGAGCTTGTAAAGTTTACATTACATTGCTCTCCTTGTGAAAAATAGTAAAGTAACACACTTTGACCATTTTCATTTTGACGAACTACTCTTACTCTTCCTTTTGTCAAAAAAAGTATTCCATTGCAAATATCGCCTTGGGCATAAAGTTGTACACCTTGAGGAATTTTTTTAAACTCACAACTCTTAAGGAGTTGCTGTTTACTTGAGGGCATTAATGTATTGAAGAAATCAAAAGATTTCATAAATCATCCTTTTTATAAAATTAATATATTTTAGGATGAATATACTAGATTAATGTTTAGTGAATATAAACTACCAACGACTTTTACGACGATTTGGAATTAATAAAGGAATAATTAAACCTAAAAGAAGACCAGCTCCTGCAACCATACCACCATAAGTAAACCATTTTATTAGTAAATCAGTTCTTTTAGTATCAAGTTTTTCATTTAATTCAGTATTTAAGGCTTGAACTTCTTCTAATTGTTTAGTTAGTTTAGAATTTGTATTCTCTAAGTTAGTAACTTGTGAAGCTTTTGAATTTAAGTTTCCCTTGTCTTCATCTAACTGTTTTTTTAACTTTGAAAGTTCAGCTTCAAGTTTTGGTAACCGCTCTTTTAAACCTGGTTTACTAGATACATATTTAGAATTAATCCATCCACTACGACCTTTTGAGTCTTTTACTAGAATAAAATTTGATTCTTTACGAATTACTTTTATATGTTCACCTGTATTCACACTACCAATAATTTTATATTTAGTACCAGGACCTGAGTGTATGAAAGTATGTAAATCATCTGAAACATAATTAGTTGCAGCATTTGCTACTGAAGATATGAAGATTAGAATTAATAATAAGAAATTTGTTTTATACATTATTTTCTATGTCCTTTTATATGTGAGAAACATTTTTAAATATTATATTATAGATTAACTGAAAATAAAAGAAGTATATTTTCGTGGTACCCACGACCGGACTCGAACCGGTAAGCTGTGAAGCGGTTGATTTTGAATCAACTGAGTTTACCAATTTCTCCACGCGGGCAATTCTCTAGTGACATATTACTATATCAATATAAATAGTTACTTTAAAACAAAGATATATTTTTATAGATTAACTCACAATTAGCAAGATGATAGTACAATACAAAAAATTAACTATGAAGATAAAGACTATGGCACATAAAAAACACAAAAAAGGTTTACATTCACGTAACCCTCACAATAAAAGATATGATTTTCCTAAACTAATTAAAAGCTTACCAAAACTTGGTGATTTTGTATTTGAAAATAAATATGATGAACTTTCAATTGACTTTGCAGATGCACAAGCAGTTTTAATTTTAAACAAAGCACTTCTCGCACATTTCTATGATATAAAATCTTGGTCTATTCCAGATGGGTATCTTTGTCCTCCAATTCCTGGACGTGCTGACTATTTACATTATATTGCTGATTTATTAGCCCAGTGTAATGATGGTAAAATTCCAGAAGGAAAGAAAATCAAAGGTTTGGATATTGGAATTGGTGCAAATTGTATTTATCCAATTATTGGAAATAGTGTTTATGATTGGTCTTTTGTAGGAAGTGATATTGAAAAAGAATCTATTGCTTCAAGTGAAAATATTATCAATTCTAATATTTCTTTAAAAGGAAATATTGAATGTCGATTACAATTAAATCACGATAGTATTTTTACAGGTGTAATAAAAGAAGATGATAGATTCGATTTTACTTTATGTAATCCTCCTTTTCATAAATCGCAAAAAGATGCCCAAGCTGGAAGTAAAAGAAAAGTTCAAAACCTTACAAAAACTGTAGTTGAAAAAGCATCACTTAATTTTGGTGGTAAAAACAATGAGCTATGGTGTAAAGGTGGAGAAGTTGCTTTTGTAAAAGCAATGATAAAACAAAGTAAAAAATATGCAAAAAATTGCTTTTGGTTTACAACTATTGTTTCAAAAAAAGATAATCTTCCCTTCATTTATGATGAACTAGACAAAATCAAGCCAGTTGAATATGACACAATAGAAATGCAACATGGACAAAAAATATCAAGAATTGTAATCTGGACTTTTCTTTCAAAAGAAGAGCAAAAAAACTGGGCAAATACTTGGAATAAATAATGAATGAGATTTTAGCTTTTACACTTATATCAGCTTTATTAGTAGTTTCACCAGGACCAAATGGTATTTTGATTATTCAAACAATGAGTGCAAGTACTAAAAAATTTGCATACATAAATATCTTAGGGCTTGTAGTTGCTACTTTTTTACATGGTGCTTTTTCTATTTTTGGATTATCTGCACTTGTTTTACAATCTTCTGAACTTTTTATGGCTGTTAAGTTAATTGGAGCAGCGTATTTATTATATATTGGTACAAAAGCTATATATTCGTCTTTTAAGAAAAAAGAGATAAGTGAAAACTCTTCTAGAACAACTATAAAAAAGAAAGAAGGAAGTATCAAAAACTCTTTTATTGAAGGCTTTTTAACTCAACTTTTAAATCCAAAAGTATCGATGTTTTATCTTGCTGCTTTTCCTCAATTTATAGATTTTAAAAATGCTGCTTATTTTGATGCTTTTGTATTAGTATCTATTCATACTTTTTTTATTGCTATTTGGTTTTATACTTTTGCTAATTTTCTAGTAAAAATAAAACAAGTATCAAGTAACTCAAAAATTGGTATTTATATACAAAGAATTACAGGTGCTATTTTTATTTTCTTTGCTGTTATGTTATTAAACCAAGAAGTTAAAACAAAGTAGGGCTATGAGGTATATTTATAAACTATTTTTACTTAGTGTCATTTTTACAAGCTTTAGTTTTTGTGAAGTTATAAATGAAGATATTTTTACTGACATCAAAAAAGTACCAGCTAAAAAAGCTGCTTTAGTTTTAGGAACTGCTAAATATATAGCTAAAGGAAAACAAAACTATTTCTATACTTATAGAATACGTGCAGCTGCACAGTTGTGGAAAGCAAGAAAAATTGATGCTATTGTAGTATCAGGAGATAAGAGTACTTATTATGATGAAGTAACTTTAATGTATAAAGATTTAATAAAAGCTGGAGTTCCTTCTAAGTATATTACAAAAGATTTTTATGGCTATAGGACATTTGATTCAATTGTTCGTGCAAAAGAAGTTTTTGGATTAGATGATTATATTATTGTATCTCAAAAGTTTCATTTAAATAGAGCACTTTACATTGCACATGAAAAAGGTCAAAGAGCTATTGGTTTTGCAGCAAAAGATATAGAAGGAACTAAAGCTTATAAAAAAATGCTAGAAAGAGAGGAACTAGCACAAATAAAAGCTTTTTTAGATATAAATATTTTAATGACTAAACCAAAAGTTTTAGGGAAAAAGATAAAAGTTAACTATCGTAATAGTTATTGAAAATAATAGTAAATTCACAACCCTTATACTCTTTATTATCATATTTAAAACTTGTATTTTCAACAAATATTTTACCATTCATTCCTTGAACTATAAAATTATATGAAATATTTAATCCTAACCCTGTTCCTAAACTTTTGTTTTTACTTGTGATATAAGGTTCAAAAACTCTTGTGATTAGTTCCTCTTCAATTCCACCTGCATTATCTTTTAATTTAATAATAGTTTTTTTATCTTCTTTTTTTGTACTAATAAAGAAATATTTCTTCTTTTCTTCTTTTTGCTCAAATGCTTCAATTGAATTATTTAAAATGTTGATAAATGTTTGTATTAAATCATTTTGGTAATTAACCAAAATAATATTATCATCTAAATTTAATACAATTTCAACATTACTTTTCTTAATTGTACTATCAATAACACTTAGAAAACTTTTTATAGTGCTAGATAAATTAAAATCACTTAACTCTCTATCTGCTTTAATAAATTGTCTAAAATTCTCAATTGTTTCAGATAAGTATTGAGTATTTTTATTTATAATTCCCATATGTTCTTCAAATTGTTCATCAGATAAAATACCTAATTCTTTTTCAAGTTTAGAAGCTGTTGCAATTGAAGAAATAATTGATAATGGCTGTCTCCATTGATGTGCAATATTACCTATCATCTCACCCATTGAAGCTATTTTTGATTGTTGGAAAATTATATCTTGTTGTTTTTTTTGTTCTGTGATATCTGTAACATATCCTATAAAATGTGTAATATTATTATTTGAATCTTTTTGTAAAACAGTATAGTCTAAAATCCATCTTTCCTCACCATCTTTGTGTATAAGTCTATATGGTTCATGTTTAAAATATCTCAAATCATTTTCAAGTGCGTTTTTAACTTCTTTTTTTACATTATCTATATCATTTTTGTGAATACAATCTTCATACCTTATTCTTCTACTCATAAAGTCATCTTTACTATAACCTAGTAATTTTACAATACTATTTGATAGATATTCAATTTCCCAATCATCGTTATTTTGCCATTTAAAAAGTACAGAATCACCTTTATCAAATAATGACAATAATGAAGCTTGAGATTCTGATAAAGATGTTGATAATTTATTAAGTCTTTCTAACTCTTCTAATTCTTCTTCTCTTTTTGTTATATCATGACCAATACCTAAAACACCAATGATATTCCCATTATTATCACGCATTGCTATTTTAGTTGTTTCTAATAATATTTTCTTTTTATTTGAAAAATATGATATTAATTCTTCATTTTTTACAGGACCAATAGAATCCATTGCTATTTTGTCATGTAATTTATATGAATCAGAAGTTTTTTTATCTTTAAAATCATAATCAGTTTTACCTATAATATCTTCTTTACTAGCTCCAAAGAATCTTTCAAATTCATGGTTACATGTTATAAAAATTCCATTTTTGTCTTTTAACCAAATTATATCTGGAATTGTTGCTAGAATACTTTTATTTAATAGTTCACTATTTTTTAATTTTCTTTCATAAGATTTTTTTAATGAAATATCATTTATCGTATAAAGAATACCATCTGGCAATGCTAATTGTAGTGATTTGTTTAAGCGTTTTCCTGAAACTTCACACCAAATTACTGATCCATCTTTTTTTATAAATTGATATTCGACATTTAAAACTTTTTTATATTTTAACTGTTGAATTGCTTTTTTCTCAAATTTATTATAACTTTCTTTTGATAGATACAGTTTACTTGTATTTTTTCCTATTATTTCATCTGCAGATTCATATCCAGATATCTCATAAAAACGATCATTTGCTTTTACTATATTTCTATTTTTATCTACGTGAATTAGTCCACTTTGAGTATTGTTAAACAATTGCGCAAGTTGGTATTCATTTTCAAGGATTTGTTTATAAGTATTATCTTTTTCAATTGCAACTGAAGCCATATTTGAATAAGCAGAAATCAATTTTAACTCAAAATCAGAGGGTGCTTTATGCATTGTATTATACATAGCAAAAGTTCCAATAATTTCATTGTTTGATGAAAATATAGGCTGTGACCAAGAAGCATGTAAACCTGCTTTTTTTGTTAATTCTAAATAAGGCTGCCAATTTTCATGAGTATCAATATTTTCAATAATAACTCGCTCTCTTTTAAAAGCTGCACTTCCACAAGATCCTACTTTTTCTCCAATTTTTAGACCCTCTATAGCATTATTATAAAAATCTGGAAGACTTGGAGCTGCACCATTTAATAAATATTGTTTACTTTTATCCAATAAAAGAATAGAACATTTAGTTCCCTTACTTCTATTTTCTGCAAAAATAACTATATTGTTCAATGTTTTTTTTAAGTTTTTTTCAATGGCAATATTTTCTAATAACTTCTTATTATCTTGATATATTATTTCGTATTCTTTCTTTACTGTAGTATCTTTAGCAATACAAAATAAGCCAACTTCATTATCTTCTAAATCATAAAGAATTTGTTTTGAAGAATCAAAATATGAAATTGAATTGTCGTCATTTATTATCATATCTTCAATATTGTTATTGTTTATCTTAGTTTCTAATATTTTTTTATCACTTTCTACAAATTTTATTGCAACTTCTTTCCTAAATAAATCATAATCAGTTTTAAAAAGTATATCTTCTCTCTTTTTATTTAAAAAATTTATAAATGCATTATTTACATGAGTATATTGACCTTTAATATTTTTTACAAAGACTAAATCAGATATAAGTTCAATAAAGTTGTGTAATTCTTTTAAATCATGTTTAGTTTTCATATTTAACCTCTAAAATATCAAAATATTCTTTTCTATCTATCTCTTTTGCACCTAAAGAAGCTAAATGCTTATTATGTACTTGACAATCAATTATCTTAATTCCATTTTCTTTAGATTGATTACATAAATGATAAAAAGCTACTTTTGAAGCATCATTTACTTTTGCAAACATACTTTCACCACAAAAAACATTATTGATAAGTAGCCCATATAATCCACCAACTAATTTATCTTCTAAATAACACTCTATTGAAAATACATAGCCTAAGTTATAAAGATTAGTGTAGGCTTGAATAAATTCATCACTTATCCATGTGTCATCTTCATGTTTTCTTTTTATATTTGCACAGTTTTTTATCACTTCTTCAAAATTTTCATTTGATTTAATAATAAAACCTTTGTTTTTAATACTCTTTTTTAGACTTTTTGAGAGCTTAAAATCATCAGGATAAAGAACCATCCTTTTATTTGGACTAAACCAATGAATGTAATTGTTCTCATCAATAAACCATGGGAATATACCATTCTCATAGGCACTTATCAATCTTTTGGGATGAAAATCTCCACCAATTGCTACTAGATCATTATTCATCATATTTAAACTTGGAAAAGTAAAATCATTTTCTTCTAAAAGGTATATTTTTTCATTTGCATCTAATAATTCCATATCATCATAATATCTTAAAAAATATTAACACTCATCTTTTAAAGTAATTATCCAGTCTTTATATTCTGGGTTGTTCTTAATTTCATTAATTTGTTTTTGAGTTAAATCTTGATATTTCATAGTTTTGCCATCCCAAATAATACACTCAAAAATGTCTTCTTTTACAAATATTTTTTTTATAGTATCTAAAAACATAAAAATCCTTTTGATTATTTTATAAGAATAATACTAAAATTAAGCTAACTTTAATTTAAAAAGATGTTATAATGTCAGTAAGCAAATAATACGGAGGTGCAAATGACGAAGGTTTCACATTTTTAGTATTGTTACAAACTAATATAATAATTTAAATCACTGTGTAGTGATTAGTTAAATAAGAGTTTTATTTAACTGCAATATCAAAAAAAGGGAGATTAACAAAATTGTTAACTCCCTTTTTTTATGCTTGATTTCTTTTGACTTTTAAAAACTATCTTAATAAAGATTGAACTTAAGGGTGTTATTCATAGAGTTTTAGATATTATTTCATTAAAGTACAAATTTTGGAGATTTTTTGAAGATAGATATATCAGAGTCATTTATAAATAAGAGTAGAGTAGATTTAATAAAAAAGATTTGTGGAACTAAAGCTGGTGAAGAAATAGAAAAAGCTGTTTCAAATGCTTTTGAAAATGTTACAGAATCTTTTGATGAGAAAACAAATAAATTAATTGATTTTATTACAAAACTAGACAATATTAATAACTACACAGATGAAAACTTACCTAACTACACAATGAAAAATAAAAAAGTTCATATTATCAAAGATGAAGAAGGTTTAAATGAAGCAGTTTTAGATTTAAGCACTTCAAAAATTCTTGGATTTGACACAGAGCAAAAACCTATTTTCCAAAAAGGCGTTCCTCCAAGTCCAATAGCAATTATCCAAATGTCTAATGCAACTGATTGTTATTTATTTCAAGTTCATTTAATTAGAAATATAAAACCTCTTCTTAATATCCTAACTAATAGAAATATTGTAAAAGTCGGAATTGGCTTAAATGGAGATAATTCAGCTTTATATCAAGAGTTTAGAATAAGACCTAAATGCTGTATTGATTTTGGTTCATTATTTAAATCTAAAATGGCATATCCAAATGATATTGGAGCAAAAAAAAGTGTTTTACTTTTTTTAAATAAAAACTTACAAAAATCTAAAAGAATTTCTAGATCAAACTGGGAAAATGTAAATCTAACTGATATTCAAGTTAAATATGCAAGTGAAGATGCTTCGTGCGTGTATGATGTATTTTGTAATATGCTAATAACTTACCCATTTTTAACTCAAATACTTCCTTCATGGTTTGAAGAAAGATTTAATAATAATGAATATAAAGAACTAATAAAAATATAGTAAAATATACGATTTTTATGCATAATTAATGTAACTATCGCCTTTTTTTACTACAAAAGTGAAAAAATATTGATATTGTAATTTTTTTTTGCTATACTTTATTAACTGAAACATAGAATAGTATTTACTTTTTATTTTCGACCACTTTAGAAATAGAGTGTATTACAATTATAAGGATTTTGCAATGGCAGAACAAGTTAACGGAACTGTAAAATGGT
>NYWO01000009.1 GCA_002685075.1 Arcobacter sp. | reverse complement strand
TACTTTTTGATTTTTTCTAGCTTCTTTTTTCTTCTTTTCTTGTTGGTATTTAAATTTACCATAATCCATGATTTTTGCAACAGGTGGTTTACCATCTGGAGCAATAAGAACTAAATCTAATCCTAATTCATCTGCATGAGCTAATGCTTCTTGTGTAGGAATAATCCCATAGTTTGAACCATTGTCTGCCGTACATCTAACTTCTTTTGCTGTAATCATTTCGTTCATAATTACATTGTTTTTCTTGTCTCTACTCAAATTCTACTTCCTTTTTTAATTTCATTTAACATAGTAATAAATTCATCTTTACTCATGTTAGACTGTTCTCTTGTTCTTCTATTTCTTAATGCAATTGTTTGCTTTTCTACTTCTTCATCACCAACAACAACAATCATAGGAACTCTTTGCTTTTCAGCCATTCTAATTCTTTTATTTAAACTTTCGTTCATATCAAAGATTTTAGAATCCATTTCGTCTTCTAATAGTTCTTTTTGTAATTGTTTTGCATACTCAACATGAGTATCTGCAATTGGTACAAAAATTACTTGAGTTGGAGCAATTACAAATGGAAACTCTCCAGCACAGTGTTCAGTTAAAATTCCAATGAATCTTTCAAAAGATCCAAGGATTGCTCTGTGAATCATAACTGGTTGCTCTTTATGTCCTTCATCATTAATGAATTCAACATTAAATCGCTCTGGTAAGTTCATATCTACTTGTATTGTACCACATTGCCACTTTCTTCCAATAGCATCTGTAATTTTAATATCAATTTTTGGTCCGTAGAATGCTCCACCACCTTCATCAATACCATAAGGTAAATTTTCACTATCAAGTGCTTCCATAATACCTTTTGTTGTAGTTTCCCAGAATTGGTCATCACCAATTGCTTTTTTAGGTTTTGTTGAAACTTCCATTTCATATTGGAAGTCAAATGTTTTCATTAATGAATCAACAAATTCTAATACATCAATAATTACATCTTTTACTTGAGCTTGAGTACAAAAGATATGTGCATCATCTTGAGTGAATTCTCTAACTCTGAATAATCCATGCATTGCTCCAGACATTTCATGTCTATGTACAACACCATATTCAAAAAGTTTTTTTGGTAAATCTTTATATGAAACTAAATCATTTTTAAATATTTGAATATGACCTACACAGTTCATAGGTTTCATTCCATATTTTTGTCCATCAATTTCTGTATAGTACATATTTTGACCATAGTTTGCATTGTGACCTGAAACATCCCACATATCTGATTTTAAGATTTCTGGACCACGAACTGGTTCATATCCTCTTATCCTATGAGCTTTATATAAAAGATGCTCTAATTTTGATCTTAATCTTGAACCGTTTGGTAACCATAATGGTAACCCTGCACCTACATCTTCATTGAATGTAAATAGTTCTAATTCAGTACCTAATTTTCTATGATCTCTTTTTTTAGCTTCTTCGTGCATTCTTACATAATCATTTAATTCTTTTTTATCAAAGAACGCAATTCCATAGATTCTAGTAATCATTTCGTTTTCTTCATCACCACCAAGATAAGCACCAGCAACTCTTGTTAGTTTAAAAGCTCTAATCATACCAGTTGTTGGTAAGTGAGGACCACGACATAAATCTTCAAAATCACCTTGTTTATACATAGTTAAGGTATCATCTGTGATTTTTGATAAAACAGCTTGTTTTAATTCATCATCAGCAAATTTTGAAAGGATTTCTTCTCTTGAAGTTTCATATCTTTCAATTTTAAGTTTTCTGTTTGCAATTTCTTTCATTTTCTTTTCAATAGTTGGCAAATCATCATCAGATATTTTAGCATCTACTTTAAAGTCATAATAGAAACCTTCTGTTACTACAGGTCCTACAAAAAATTTAGCATCAGGGTAAAGCTCTTTAATAGCTTGAGCCATCATATGAGCACATGAGTGTCTAAGAATCTCTAAAGATTCAGCAGAGTTATCAGACTTTATAATATCACCTTCAATATTTAAAGCCTCAGCAGTTTGAAGATCATATATTTGACCTTCTTTTAATATACCTATTGGTTCCAATAGTTTCCTTTATTTGTTAATTATATTATTAAATTTAGCTTATTTTATCGCAAAGAGACTTAAACTAAATTACTTATTTNTNAATTTAATAANTTTTNGTTACAATTNAGTATGATTTTAAACTTATCNAAAATAAAAACTGAAAGCTTANTACTATTTTGCAGAGATTTAATTCTTTCTTATAAAGATAAAGAAGATATTAGTATCAATGGAGTAGATAAAGAACTAATTGAAAAATTTAATACAATTGGTGATGAAATGCTTACTCAAATAAATTATGTAACACATAAAAGCGATTACTATATTAAAAATAGGAAACATTATAAAGTAAAAGCCGTTCTTGCTGCTTATAACTTTATAAATAAAGAGATTTCAAAATCTTTAGAAAAGAAAAAAAACTTTAATCCATCAATGCTTTACTTTTCACTACTTGCTCTTTGGTTTAAAGAGTTAAATAAAGAATCACGTTCAAAAGAGTATATATTTTTTACTATTTATACTTATGGAAAAGTTTATGATGATTTATTAGTAAAAATAAAAAGTGAAGAGTTTAAAAAATTGAATATATCAATGCTTGAAGTTGCAGAAGAAGTTGTTTATAAATTGGATGCTTATTCTTTTAAATAAAAAGAGCTAAGCTCTTTTTATTATTTCTAGAATCTATATCTCATGTATGCTTTAACATCTTGAGCTGATTCAACAGCATTTGCTCCATTTGCTTCTGTACTACCAATTTTATATGGTGTTCCCTCTGCTCCAAAAAATGAGTTACTTCCCATATAGTCATAATCTACATAAACATATGAAAGGCCAAAACTTAAGGCTTTAGTTAGCTGTTGAGTTCTATATATTTCCCAAGCCTCACCTCTTGCAGAAATTTTAGAACCTGACATTGTGTCTTCACCATACGTCATTGATCTCCAGTATTTACTACCTTTATTCCACTCAATACCAATTTTTGCACTATCTGGACTAATTGGACAGGGTGCATTTGCTCCAATCCAAATAGAGTGACCTGTTTTAGATTCAGTTGAACCTAGCATTCCTCTACTATTTGGTCTAGTTTTACTCATAGCTGCTGATGCAAAAACAGTAGTATTATCTAAGAAGTCTGAAATTTCATCTCCTATACCATTTATTTTAAACATAACTGTTGCTAAATCAATATCTCCAACATCTTGAAATTGTAAATTTCCATAAGCATCCATTACTTGTGAGGGAGTTGTTGCAGTAGAAATAGCACTTTGATATGCACCAATTTGAGTATTGTTATAACCAATTAAGTTCCATGCTCTTGCATAATTCATATGAACAGAGTATTGTCCATCATCATAAGGTACAGCAATTAGTCCTGCCATATCAATATTTGTATTTTTAGTATCATCATTTGCATAATCAGTATTGTCAAACTGGAATCTAGGTTTTGCATTTGTTAAACCACGTCCAGCACAAAATTTAATCCATGCTCCATCTAGACCACTAATTTGATCTACATTAAATCTTGCCGATGCACCATCAAATTCTACATTTACAGTGTGAGAAAGTGCAGACTTCCTATTTTGATCAGCTCTTAAATTAATTCCTAAACCATCAGTTGAGGGTCTTCTACCAACTGATGCAGTCCACGAAACATTACTTCCTAAAAAAGTATCATTAGAATACAGCCAATAAGCCTCTTTAACTTTTAATGCATTATCATTTGCATTCTCATTTGTTACCCAATCAAAATTTGAAAAACCTGGATTTGTATTTGCTTGTGAATGATTTGCAGAATCACCAAAAGCTTTTAAATAAGAAAGTGTTCCATAAAAAGTAGAGTTATTATCTGCTTTATATTTCATCCCAAGCCATAATCTATTTGTCATTAAAGCATTGTTTTTAGATTTTGAACCATCAGCATGTTTATATGTAATATTATCAACTTGTGTTCTAAAATCAACATTCCACTTCAAATTATCTCCAGCACTTTGTGCTTTTGCTAAATTTGCTTTTTTAGAAACTTTTGCAAGTTTCTTTTCAATTTTAGTAATTCTTTTATCATCTGTTTTTGAAGCTTGTTCATTCATTTTAGCTTCAAGCGCAGCAACTTGTTTTTTTAGTAATTGAATTTGTTCATACATCTGAGCATTGATGTCATTTCCAAAACTCGCAGTTGAAAACGCAGCAATTGTAGAGAGTAAGATAATACTTTTTTTCATATTTTTTCCTTGTAATAACAATATTATGTAATTATATGATTTATAAAGTTAACAAAGGGTTAATATTGCATAAGTAGAACTTATATTAATAATATTAAAAAATTAAATATTTAGAGAGAAAAAAAGCTAATATCAAAAAGATATTAGCTTTTAAGAATATTGTTAATAAATATTAACAAGAAGGAACATTTCCTGAATCATTTGCAAACTTATATGAAAAATCATAAAGATGCTGAATATACTTATCTTTTACATCTGCTTCTTTAACTTTTGGACAAATTTTAAGAAGTTCTTCTTTAAATTTTCCTGCAGTCATAATTGCTTCCCACTCATCTTGAGAATGTTTAGCAGCAAATTTATCACCACTAAAACCACAATCACTTTTGTATTTTTTTACAAATAATTTTTGACCTTTTGTAGCATCTGCTAATAATGTAGTTGCACTAAGACCTAAGATTAACGAACCAGCTATTGCAATTTTTAATAACTTCATATTTATCTCCTAATGATAATTTAGATATAATCATATCTAATATAAGTATAAATAAATCTTAGATAATAATATAAGTATAAAGTGGAGTAATTGTGAAGTATTTTTTGTTAAAACATTTAGTTGAGTATTTAGTAGAGAATACCCATAACATCAAAGTAGTGAAGCGTATTGATAATAATACAATTATAATAGAATTTAATAATAGTAATATTATATATTTTGATATGTCAAAAGGCTCTAGTACGGTGTTTAAATCTATGAATATACTTAAGTCAAAGAAAGATTTTAATGCTCCTTTTGATGTGTCTTTACAAAAAAGATTTTATAATTCAAAAATTGAAAATATTGAAATGTACAATGATGACAAGATTATAAATATAAAAGTTAACTCTTCATCTTCATATAAAAAACTAACAACTATTCTTCAACTTGAATTTACTGGAAAACATACAAATATTATCATTTTAGATGAAAATAGAGTGATTATAGAAGCACTAAGACATATAGATGAATTCTCTTCAAGTAGAGTTGTAAAAGTTGGTATTGTCTTAGATGAAATCCCAAAACAAACTTTTATTCCTAAAATGGAAGAAGTTGAAGATATTGAGGCTTATTTATATAAAATTTATGATGAAAAAGAAAATCAAAATTTAGAGAATTTAAAAAAAGTAAAAATTAGTCAAATCCAAAAAAAAATAAAAAAGTTAGATAAGACAATCAAATCATTACCTAAAAAAGAAGAGCTAGAAGATGAGTCAAAACTTCTTTATGAAAAAGCAAATTTAATACTATCAAACTTACATAATTTAAAGCCATATCAAGACTCTTTTAAAGTCTATAATTATGAAGGTGTTGAAGTTGAAGTTTTTCTAGATAAAGCATCGTCTGCCTCAAAGTATTCAAATGATTTATTTAAAAAAGCAAAGAAAGCAAAACAAAAAGCACTTCATATATCTATAGAAAAAGATAACCTTGATGAGAAATTAGAGTTTTTATATAGAATGGTAAATAGTCTAAAAAATGCAAATACTATAGAAGAATGTGAATTTTTATATCCAAAAAAAGAAAAAAATCAAAAAAGAACAAAAAAAGCACAACCTTATGAAAGCTTCTTTTTTGAAGGCTTTAAAATCATGTTAGGAACTAGTGAGCGAGAAAATGTATACTTACTAAAAAATTCAAAAGCAAGTGACTTTTGGTTTCATCTAAAAGACAGACCCTCTTCACATGTAATAGTTCAAAATACAAAGAAAACAATACCTGACTCAGTAATAGAACAAGCTGCAGTTTTATGTGCTAAATTTTCTGTTGATTTCTCAGGTGATTATGAAGTTGATTTTACACAAAGAAGAAATGTAAAAGTTCAATCTGGATCAAATGTTTTATATAATCCTTATACTACTATTGGGATAAAGTTTTAGATTAAAAAAACCACTTCAAATTGATTGAATATTGTAATTGCTTGTCTTTTTCAATACTATTTGAAATTGCAAAAGTGTTAATAATATTAAATTGAGTATCTAGCTTTAGATACTCATTCTTTTGAGTATTATATGGATTTAGTTTTAATCCATACACTGCAGAAATTTTCACTTTATCAAAATCCATATCAATCCCAATATTTGGCATAAATTCTAAGTATGGATATAAGTTTTGTACTGTTGAATTTATCATAAAAGAAGATGTTAGATTGTCAATTTTAAATGCTTTTCCAATATCTGCTTTTATAAAACTATTATATTTATTAGAATCATTTTCTTCAACTCTTTTTGTTCCTATATTTAGTTTCCATGAAATTAAATTATCCTCATCTAAGTCTATTTGTGATGTTTTTAACTTTTTTATTTTTATTAAATCAAAGCTATCAAGAAACACATAATCTTTATTATTATCAATACCTAATTTTGTATCTAGAACTACAAGTTGATCTGAATTTAAATGGTTTTTACCTATAGATTCAATTGCAAAAACTGAAAATCCAAGCTGTGAATAAAAGTTTCTATTTTTCGAATAAGCTGTACCTAAAGATAAAATCATTGGTTTATTACTCTTTGCAGGAGAAACTCTATTTTTAACTTCTATTTCTTTATTTTTACGAATGGGTAAATTAAGTCTAAGCAAGAGCAGTTTATTTTTTAAAGCAATTATCTTTTTATTGTCTTCATCTTTTATTTCTAAATACTTAAAATAATCAATTAAAAAATCTAAAATATTAATTTGAGTTGTAGGACTAAATTCTTTTATTTCACTCTTGATTAAATTAGAATTTTTATCTTTTAATTTCTTTACTATTGCTTTTTCTTTACTTGTTAAACTTTGATAATGAAGATATATCTTTTTTTGTTTAGAAGGAATATATTTTATATTTTTAAATAGTTTATTGTCTAATTTTCTTTTATTATTAATTTCTTCAAGTTGATGAAATGTTTCAACAGGTGCATACCAATATTGACTATTTTTAAGTATTGGTTCTTTAACAACGACTTCTAAAAGCTGTGATATTCTATATCCGCAGTTTTTATCAAGAAAGTAATAATCAAATTTATTTCCAATAATTTCCCATAAATGTAAAAGCAAAAAATTCTTTTCTTCCTTGCTTAGATTTATTTCGTATTCCCACATATCTCTAAATTCAGTATTTGAATAAACTAAATCTTGAGTATAAAAATATTTATCAGAAAAACCAGCTTCATATCCTCCTGTAATTCCTTTGAAAATGTACTTTAATATGTTTTCATTTTCAGGAACTAATGCCCCATAGTTTATAGATAAATCAAACAAATTATTTATATTTTCTCTATTTTTTGTATTTATTTTTAAAAAAGAGTGTCCAAAGGTTGAAGCTGGATTTCCGAGGTAACCACTTACTAATATCGCACTTAATGATTGTGTATCTTTTATTAACGACCATTGTTTTAAATTATCACACTTATTGTTTATCATCGCATATTTTGGAAAATCTATATATTTTGAAAGCCAATAGTATCTTGCAGGAAATTTACATATTGGATTATCATTAAAATTATTGGTATTATTAAGTTCATAAGAGTTTATAGTTTTTATTAATTCATTTTCTAAAGTAAGGTTTTCTTTTTTTGATAGAAAATACTCATTAGTAAGTATCTCACTTTTTTTATCAAAATATAATAGCTTTTTCCAAATAGAACTTTTGGCTAATATTTCTATGTTTGTATTTTCTTTAATATTATATTTTAGTTGAGTAGAAAAAAGAGTTATTGGAAATAAAATAGTAAAAAAAAATAGAGTTAATTTATTCATTTGTTAATATATCTAAGCTTTAGTTACTTCTAACTAAAGCTTAGTAAATATAATATTATTAGTAAATAATATTATATAATTTTTGAGATTTTTGATATGTAGTTAAAGTAGAGTAGTCACTACTTGCAACAATCGAAGAAAAGTCAGCTCTTAAATTTGAAATAAATACATCTTTTGATTCAGAAGAGTTATTTGATAAAGACACTAATGTATCAAGATATTTACCATTACCACTTGCTAAATCTTTTTCAATATTTTCATAGCTATTATTAATATATGCTGCAACCTTTGCTTGTCCACCTTTACAAGATTCTTGTGAAGAGATATTTGATGAGATTGCAGTTGTTCCTAAATCCCAAGTTACATTTGTAACTGCTGCTACTGCTTCATTTCTTGGTGCAATCATTGCTCCTAATCCACATTCAGTATAAATATCAGCAAATTCTCTTGCTTGAGAGTCTTGTGACATAGATAATACTAAAGCTGTTACTGCAGCTAAAGATAGTTTAAAACCTTTATTTAACATAGGTATCCTTTTAATTTTAGTGTAAAAATAATTTTACAAAAGAAGTATAATACTAATCGTATTAATTAGTAATTAAAAAATTATTAAATTATTTATTATTTCTTGATTTTTCAAAATTAAACCAAAAGCCAAACTTTAGTATAATCATATTAATTTAAGAAACAGAAGGTTTACTTTATGGCTAACATAATTAAAGATAGTTCAACTCGTATAAAAACAGGTTTAGTTCTAATTATCGCAATGATAATTATTGGATATATTGATTCATATTTTGTAATGTGGCTTTTATTTGGAACAATGCTAATGATATCTATTTCAGAGGCTAAAAAGCTTTTCCAATTAGATAGTGATAGTATTTATGTTTATTCAGCTCTTTTATGGTTTGCAGCTTATTTTTATCCAAATCCAGAAGATTTAATCTTTATTGTTGCTATTGGTTATGCCTCACAATTAGCTTATAAAAAGACGCTTGATAAAAAAATGTTTTTACCTCTTTTTTACCCAACTGCATCTTTTCTATTTTTATTATCACTATACAGTGAATACGGTGTTATGACTTTATTATGGTTACTTGTAATTGTTGCTGGTGCTGATACGGGTGCTTATTTTGTAGGTAAAAGTATTGGAAAAACTAAGTTTAGTGAAACTAGTCCAAATAAGACTATTGAAGGCGTTGTTGGTGGTGTATTAATTGCTACGATTTTAGGTTCATTTTTTGCAAATGACAATCTTCATATCATATCTGCAATTGTTATTTCAATAATTGTTGCACTGTCTTCAGTATTTGGAGATTTATATGAGTCTTACTTAAAAAGAGAAGCAGGAATAAAAGATAGTGGAAGTATTTTACCAGGTCATGGTGGAATACTAGATAGAACAGATGGTTACCTTTTTGGTGCTATTGTAATGTTAGTTCTTCTTAGGGTTGTAGGATG
>NYWO01000008.1 GCA_002685075.1 Arcobacter sp. | reverse complement strand
GACAGCCACTTTAATTGAGTAAATAAAACGGTGCGACTAAGTTTACTCTTTTTGGCTAAAAACTTATCTCTTTTTACATCATCACCCGCACATAGTTCGTTAAGTGAGCGCTTATCACTGTTAAACCTAAATTACACGCATGAAAATAACTGCATGATTGCAGTTTTAATTCTTTATTGAAGACTTTAAACTTTATGCCAGTAGCTTTTCGCAGTTACCTATATTTGCTCGCCTTTTTCTATGTAGATTTTCACAGTAACTTTTTTGTGAGGTTGCCCTGCCTACTGCGCCGTGAAATACGTGCGTAAATTGCGTGGTCAGTTTTAACCAGTTTTCTGGGGAGATATTTACTCTTTCTAGTAAGGGCAAATGTGTGCTTTCAATATACCCGCGTTTACCTTCTCGTATACAACGTCCTGTTAATTCAACCAGTTCAAGGTAGCTTTTAAGTTCAAACGGTAACCCTTTTGGCATGATTTGACGTGGTATTCCGGCAAAACGTAATAGTTTTTTTGGTTGTTTGCCTTCTGTTGCACTTTCTAATCGTGTTTGCACACTCGTATGTGATGACTCTTCTGGCGTGTTTGCCATTTTGGCCCTAATTGGGTTTAAATCAACGTATGCCATACAGGCTGCCAATGCTGCTTCATCAAGTAGCGCTTGTGACTTGAAGCGACCTTCCCAGAATCGCCCTGTGCAGTTATCTTCTTTATTCGCTTTACGCGCAATATCTTCATTTAATAACCGCATAAACCAACTGATACTTGCTAGCCGTTCACGGTATTGTTTTACTGTTTGATTAAAAAAAATGGGTATGCGGAATCAAGCGTGGATTATCTAAAAATGAGATGATTGAAATTTTTCCATAAAACGGAATAGTAGGTGGAAATTTTTATGCTATACTCTATATCATAAAACGGAATGGAGCGTGGTATGAAAAGCATTAATATAACTCAAGCCTTTGAACAAATACAAGAAAAACGAATGAAACCATGGTCAGGCGAAGAGGAGGTTAGAGTTGCTTGGATAAAGGCCATTGAGCTTGCAACGGGCCTGCACTTAAATGCTGAACGTGGTCGGAAAGATGCTAGCCTTAATCATGTAGTTGTTGAATTTAAAGCCCCTGGTTTTTTCAATGGCAAGAAAAATAGTCCTAAATTTATTGAAGCTACTGAACAAAGGCTACTTCCTTATATAATTAAAGAATCACAAACAACGGGTATTGAAGCTTCTGATTTCATTGGTATAGCCATTGATGGCGAACATATATGTTTCGCTCAAGTAATTGATGGAAGCATTAAACCACAACAGCTTATTCCATTTTCTGAATACGCTGTTGGTATGGTTGTTGATGCATTCAAATCCGATACTAGACGAGCGTTGACGACTGAAAACTTGCTTGCTGATTTCGGACACGGCTCATTAAATGCAAGAACTCTCATGCAGTGCTTATCTGATGGCCTCGCTTATGAAACTAACAAGCCTGGTAATAATAAGATCAAAATGTTGTTTGAAGAGTGGCGCACTTTGTTTGGACAGGTAGCAGATATGTCCGTCCTTCAAACCGAATCAATAGCAAAAGAAATGGCTTTTACATGGTCTGGCAAAGACACTGATTCCCTTTCAGCAAGGCTGTTTGTTATACATACTTATAATTCTCTTCTCATTAAGCTAATAGCAGCCGAAATCGTATCGTCACATGGTTTAACTACAATTGAATATCCCGCCCAAAGTATGTCAGTTATTCAAAACGATCAGTCATTGATTTGTTCTTTAGAGCATGACGTAGAACGTTCAAATATTTTTGAGCAAGCTGGCATTAAGGGGTTTGTTGAAGAGGCCATATTTAGCTGGTATTTAGACGTTGCAAAAAATAATCAGCAATACTCAAAACCGCTTCTCGTTTCTTTAAGAAACGTGCTTTCAGTTCTTTCTTTGTATCGCCTGGATCAGTTGACGCACACAAGAGATGTTCTTAGGGATTTATACCAGGGACTCGTGCCAGGGAAATTACGACAATCTCTAGGTGAATTTTACACCGCAGATTGGTTGGTGGATTTTACGTTAGCCAAAGCAAAGCAAGATTCGTGGTTAGATAAAAGAGCTTTAGACCCTACTTGTGGGTCGGGAGCGTTCTTAATATCACTGATACGACAAAAAATATCAGAGGCGAAAGCCGATGGTTGGAATAACAAAAAAATACTGGATCATATTTGCTCAACTGTTTGGGGGTTTGACCTTAATCCATTGGCCGTGCAAACAGCTCGTGTAAATTTTTTAATTGAGATAGCCGCTTTATTAAAGTCCTGCCCTGGGGAGGTGATCGAGCTACCAATTCTTTTGGCCGATGCGATCTATTCACCAGCCCACAAGCCTAAAGAAGATGAAAAGGTTGTTCAATACAGAATTGGTAGTCAAGTAGCCAAGCTAGATATTCTTCTACCATCTGAACTTGCCTTAAACCGAGAAAGACTTGATTTAGTGTTTTCACAAATGGGTGATGATGTTGAAAATGATCTGGAATTTGTGGATGTTAAAAATCACTTAATTAAATACGGTTTAATTTCCGATGAAGAAATGATTGAGTGGGAAGAACCTTTATCCTACACGTATGAACAGGTTTTAAATCTCCATCGTCAACAATGGAATGGCATTTGGTTCAGAATCGTTAGAAACTTCTTTTGGTCGGCCACTGCGGGAGAATTCGATTGTATTGTCGGTAATCCTCCTTGGGTTCGTTGGTCAAAGCTTCCTGAAGCTTATCGTGAGCGTGTTAAACCAACTTGCGAGGATTACGGCATTTTTTCTAAAACAAAACGACACGGCGGCAATGAATTAGATATTTCTGCAATGATTACCTATACTGTTTCTGATAAATGGCTAAAGAATGGGGGTTGCCTTGCATTTATAGTTACAGGCACCTTATTTAAGAACCCATCTTCAGCAGGGTTTAGAACATTCAAATTAGAGCCTTCCAACCCAGACTCAGCCTACTTACAACCAATTGAAATTGATGATTTTAAGGCGCTAAAACCTTTTGAAGATGCGAGTAATCATACTGTCGTTTCTGTCTTCAAAAAAGCTACCTCTGAAGGTCTTTATCCTGTTCCTTATAGTCTATGGGCTGCGAAGAAAGGAGAAAAGAAAGCAATACCTTCATCACTTAATGTTTCTGAAGTGCTTAATACAATTATCTCTGAAAATAAAGAGGCCTTTCCTGTCAGTGAACTAGGCTCCCCGTGGGCGATACTTAAACCAGGTCGCTTTGAAACAATTAAATATCTTTCTGCTGAATGCTCATGGACGCAAGGCAGAAAAGGTATAACCACCGACTTAAATGGTGTGTATTTTGTGCCAATACTGCAAGATAATGGGAAGCTAGTGGAGATTAGAAGCCGTCCTGAAGCGGGTAGAAAAGATATTGGTGTTGCTAGAACGCAATGGATTGAACCTAGCATGTTATACCCACTGATTAAAGGCGCTAGTGATTTTGAAGCTTGTTATCTTAAAATCCTTGCACCTAACTATAATAAAGAACGTCTTTATACTTTTGTACCAAATTTGAGTATATCAAATACAGCTTATCAGGACTGTGAGGCTGAAATAAACTCACCTAATCTTAAAAAAACTAAGGCTTGGTTTAAGGGGTTTGAATCCACTTTACTTAATCGTTCTACGTATCGACTACAGATGAAGGGAGCACCCTATCAAGCGGTTTACAATGTAGGAGAGTACACCTTTCAACCTTGGAAGGTTGTCTGGCCTGAAATGTCTTCTAGTTTTTATGCGGCAGTCGTTGGTTCTGATGTTATGCCGGTTAACGGAGAGAGGGTATTTATTCCTGACCATAAGGTTTATTTTGCATCCTTTGATGATAAGGAAACCGCTTATTACCTTTGTGGATTGTTAAATACAGAAACGGTTAGAGAGTGGCTTGATAGCCACAATGTATCTATTCAGGTTGCAAATGTTTTCAAACACCTAACTCTACCTGAATATGACGAAAAGAATAAAAGACATGTAAAACTCTCAAATCTTGTTGAAAAGACTCATAACACTCATGATAAAAAAACAAGAACAAAGGTTTTACAGGATGTTTTTACCCTAGCAGAAAGCATCCTATCTGACTGGAGTAATGAGCTTTCTCTTGGAGGATAAAATATGGATATTCTTAATCTTAAAAGTCTGAATGCTCTAAGTCATTATAATTATGAAAGTCATACAGAGATTGAGGTCGAGAACAAATTTAAACCTCAAGGTTGTCCTTTGTGCGGTCACTCAGCCCTCTACTCCCACGACAAAACAGAACAGGTTTTCTTTGATACTCCAATGCAAGGAAAGCCTGTCATTCTGAAAATAATGCGTATGCGTTATAAGTGTCGATCGTGCGGTAAAACCTTTCGTGAACCATTACTTGATATTGATGATAAGCGTTTAATGACCTCTCGATTGAAAGAGCATATTCAAAAGAGAGCTATGCGTGATACTTTTGCTGTTGTAGCGAGAGAAACAGGTTTAGATGAAAAGACAATCCGACACGTCTTTGATGATTATGTGAGTGAAAAGGCACAGTCGATGCCTTTTGTAACACCGAGAATCCTTGGTATTGACGAATTAAAGCTGGTCGGTAGTTTTCGTTGTATCTTGACAAATATTGAGCATAACACGGTGTTTGATATGCTCCCTTCCAGAAAAAAAGACAGTGTTAGGGAGTATCTCAAAAACCTTCCCGATAAAGACAATGTAGAACAGATCACAATGGATATGTGGCGGCCATACAAAGATGCGGTTAATGCAGAGCTACCAGGCCGAATCATAGTTATTGATAAGTTTCATATTGTGAGAATGGCTAATGAATCCCTTGAGGCCTCAAGAAAGGCGATTAGATCCTCTTTGGAACGTAAAGACAGACTCAAGCTCAAGAATGAGCGTTTCGTGCTTCTAAAGCGTCGTCATTCGTTATCCGATGAAGAAACTGAAAAGCTTCAAAAGTGGTCGGCATGGTATCCAGAGTTAGGTTTAGCTTATGATGCTAAAGAGGCTTTTTTCTGTTTGTTTGACCAAGGGCTAGATTCTAAGACCGCAAAAGAAGCACTTATTGCTTGGCAGAGAGGTATTGACCAAAGCATATCAAGGCACTTTGAGCCATTGACCAAAGCATTGAATAACTGGATGCCTGAAATATTGAACGGCTTTGATTACCCAATTACAAATGCTTATACTGAATCTATAAACCGATTAGCAAAGGATTTACAACGTATGGGCAGAGGATACAGTTTTGATGTGGTTAGAGCCAAAATGCTCTACAACGCAGAGGCCAACAAACCAACCACAAGTACAATACGCAAGAAGAAACGCAAACCAGTTAAAGAAGAGTCAGTATTCTCTTTAATGACTGATAGCCTAGCTGATTCGTCTGCATCAAAGCAAAAATACAGAATAGAAATCACCGAAGAAAAACGCTATTACGGCGCTCACATTCCCACTCTCTGTAAATTACTTGAGCAAGGTGAATTCGATTAAATTCCCAATTTAGATGGGATGAGTGTGGAGCTAATTTGATTGAACTTCCCCGCACCATTCCACTTACCCAAAAAAATAAGCTCAGCTTTACTTAACTTCTCACCTTGTATGTATTTTTGCGTAAGTGCGGTGCCTTTACACAGCTTGTGCCAACGAATAACAATTGCTTTATCATTTAGCCGATCCGCTTTTTTATCATCTACATACAGGACTAAGTGGGTGTGGTTACTCATGACTGCATAAGCACATACATCAATACAAAATACCTTNGCTAATTCAAGCAGCTTATCTTCAACCCACCCTCTGCGATGNTCAAAAGATTGACCTGTAAAACGATCTTCACCGCACAAGAAAGCACGTCGAACACAACGTGAAATACAGTGATAATACTTTGTATCAACCAAACTTACTTGACGCTTTCTTGCAATTGCCATGTGACACCCTGATTATATTTTGCACTAATTGAAAGTTAGTAAAAAATACGAAAAATACAAACTTTAGGATGGGTGTCATCTTTGTTTAAAATGCAAGATTTAGGATGGGTGTCATGTTGATTTCTGTGCTCTCTCAATTTGAGCATTGATTGCGCTTGCTGTTCATTAATTGATTTTGCAGTAATAAAGTGAACATCTGGTAACGGCGATGCTTGTAAAATAGCCAAAGCATCATTTTTATCTGTTTTTTGACTTTGACGAACAGACATAACTAACCGCGCAGATATTAGTAAGGAATTATGACCAAGTGAAGTTGCAAATTGATGCCAATAATTAGCACTCGCACAGGCCTCAAAAATAATCGTTGAAGGACTAAGCGATACCAAGTACTCACTAAATTGTTGCAGTGTCATCTCATTATTTGAGTGCACTTTATTATTTGTAGAACTACAAACTTGTATTAATTTATGAGCTAAATCGACACCAATTCTTAACTTATTCATAATTGAACTCCGAAAAATAATTTCTACTTCAGTGTAGAGGTTGGGAGTCCAATTATCTTGTTATATGCCTTTACAGCCGATCCATTTGGCTACGCCAGTGACCCAATAAAGCCCACCAAACTACCTCAATGTATTCAGAGGTTTCATGTTCAAAAGCAACTTCAGGCCAAATATCTATAAAAGATCCCATACCTCCGCCTTTGAACATTTTTAAGCGAGACTGGACGATTTTTTTATCATCTTGCTCAAGAAGTTGGGCAATTTCATTAAGTCGTGAAACCCAACCTGGTGGGCACTGATGTTCAGCACAAAATTTAGCTAGCGCTTTGGTTGTTTGAATTTGACCTCTATCGCCGACCACGATTTCTCCTTGGCATATAACGCCTTACTAAGAGGCGAAAAATTGTTGGCTAAAATTAGCGACGAAGGAGCAAAAGCCAACTGTTTTTTGTCCTTTTGAGTAACTTGTTATATGCATTTTTTACTTACTTGGTAGATTAATGTTTTTATATACTTTATTGCATGTTTTACAAAATATATTTAAATTCAATTTGTAATTTACACACATAAAAAAGAACTCATAGACTTTCCCACCTATTTTTATGAATGTAAAAACAAATGCGGTAGCTACCATTAAACTAAATTCATAAAAGCCATTTTTATAAAGAGCCGCATCTATAAAGAGCTCCAAAATTAACAAGGCGATTATTTTGTATTCCTTTCCTATTGCGGCAATTACTATAGCTAAAAATGCAATAAAGTAACTAAAACCTTGTGACTCTTCTGCTACGAAAGATAAAAAACCGATTGGCACACTTAATAGAAGACTTAAGATAATAAAGCCCACAGCGTCAATTTTTGACATCCAAAATTTAGTGTTAATGCTATTGAACGTTTTGCACTTATGACACTTTAACAATTACTCCAACCTCACGAATGCATATAACGCCCCAATAAGGGGAAATTTTTAGTTGGCTAAAATTGTTGAACGCAGTGAAAACAGCCAACTGTAAATTTTCCTGCTTTATTGCCTTGTTATGCGTATTTACCACAATAATTCTATTTGCGTTTTTTCTGGAGGCAAACCATTAGTTGTTAACCCTAGGTAGTTATAAAAGTCATAATTTTTACCATTTAATTGAACAGAACCGATTAAGTACCAATGATCACTATGAAATAACCCCCAGTGTGAACGATGTGAAGCTGAATTAATTTGGATTATTGTTCCTTTTTCCAAAGAGGTGATATGTTCACCTAATGGGCACTTATCAAAACCATAATTTTTAATAATACGGTATTTTGGTAAACCTTTTGCGAACGAACTTCGCTTATCTAGCTTACAAATAAAAGCATCTACACTAAGTATTTTTTCACCTATTTCAGTTTCAAGGACTGGAGAGCTAGTTACATCATAAACAGATGTACATGCGCTTAGCAGTGAAATAATGATGACCGTCAACAGAGTTTTCATAATACGCATAACGCCCCAATAAGGGGCTAAAAATTGTTTGCTAAAATGTGTAGCGTAGCGAAACTGAGCAAACTGTTTTTAGTCCCGCTTAATTGGCTTGTTAGAACTCGCTTTCACCTTAAGCTGACGAAGCTTTGTAAACGCGATGCTCGCATCTACAGTATACGTTTTAGATGCCATTTCTGAATTGACCATATCATACATCAATAGTTGTTTCGTAGAGTCACCATCTACGATCGAACAACACCAATTATGAATAGACTGATATTGGTCATATTGCTTGTCTTTACAATCACCAAATCCCGGATAATCTTTGACACTTAAATTTTGCATAAATAATAAATGCTCTGTGTTGTCTTCCGTTGTTTCGTGAGCACCAATGCCTGTCGTCGTGAATACATCACCAACTTTATAATTACCTTTAAAAGATTCTATAACTTTTACGTCAGAAACAGTAAAAGAACATTTATTGTTATTTGATTGCACAAGTCTGTTTTTGAGGACTTCACCGTAAACTACGTTACTCGAATAATCGTAGTTCCAGTCAATATCTACACGTTCTTGTAAGTCATCAATATTATAATCAGCACTCAGATCTGCTTTAACAAATAAAGCTAAAGAAAATAGCGAGATAATAAAAATTGAAATTAATATAAATTTTTGATTCATACACCTAAATTCGAAAGAGTTCTAACAGCTTATTGAACACCACTTTGGGGGTTTATAACACCCCAAAACGGCGTATATTACATTGCTTAATAATTCCACTAAACAACTCTAATGTAAACAATCAATTACGTATGTTATAAAATTACCGCTGTTAAAATACCCCAAAACGACTTTTA
>NYWO01000007.1 GCA_002685075.1 Arcobacter sp. | reverse complement strand
AAGACTAAAGAATGTTGTACATAAAAGTATTGCTGTAAACAGTGTAAGTGATGTTCTTCTTTGTCTAACAATATTTTTTAAAGCTAAAGACATTGATAAACTTTCTAAATGCCCAACAAAATCAAACTTCTTTAAAATTATTGAACCAAGGGCAAAAAATATTGCAATTATTATAAGCATAGCACTTGCAAAATAAAGACCTACAAATTTATTTGGTGTTACAAAATGAGATATTACTAATAAAAGAATAATAAAAGGAATAAATCCTAAAACAACCTTATAAAATGGTCTCTTAGTTCTTTGAAGTAGTGGTAAAATCAAAGGAAGTCCAATACTTAAACTAAGTAGCAGTAAAACTAAAGCAGACTTTAAAAAGAAAGTAAAATCTAAGCTTAGGTCAAATTTAAAATCAATAAGCTTTTCAATTATTGGAGCTAAAAAGGAAGCTGATACAGTCATAAGTGAAAATACTATTACAGATGCTATTAAGACTAATACAAACAGATGTAAAAGATAAGTTAGGCTTAAACTCTTTTTATTTAATCCTAAATCACTTAAAACTGTAATATCTTTTTGATGCTTCTTTAAAAATCCAGAATATAAATATATAAGTCCAACTAGTCCTAAGAAGAATGAAATAAGTGAAACCAATGATAAAAAGTTTGTAACAAAGTTTAAAACACGCAATAATCTATCTCTTCCATCATTAGGAGAAAGTACTCTTAAATCTTGGTCAATACTCTTTTCAAGTTTGTTTTCAATCTCTTCAAGTTTATCATTTTCAAAATTTTCTTTAAAAAGATAATTTAGTTTATATCTAGCAGTTGAACCAAACTGTAAAAGTTCTGTTTTATCTAAACCTTCACTACTTATATAAATTTTTGGCATAAAACCACTAAAACTTATAGCTTTTAAACTATCTTCTTCTATGACTTTTTTTATAATAAAATTTGCTTTTCCAATTTTTACTTTATCTTGTAACTTTAAATTTAGAAGGTCTAGAACTTCTTGATAAACCCAAACTTCATTTGATAAAGGCATTGCCTCACCTTTTGGATAAATAGATTTATCTTTGAAAACTAAGCCACCATAATAAGGAAAACCTTCATTTAACTTAACAACTTCCATAAGTCTAGCTCTTTTTTCACTAGATATCATACTAACTGTTGAAATACCTTGAGAAAAACTTTTTATTTCTGGTAGTTTATTTTTAATATCTTCAATTTGTTCTTTATTTATAGGAAATCTTGAAGATACAACCAGGTCAGAACCTAGTAAAATCTTTGCTTTTGTATCAAGAGAGTTTTCCATACTTCCTTTAAAAAATTGTAAATAAGAAAGAGAAGCAATCGCTAAACAAAAGTTGAATATGAATATTAGTGAGAAAGATTTTGAACGTGCAAGTGCTTTATAAACTAATTCTAGTACTAACATTTAGTTAATTTTCCTGAGATTAGTTCATATGTTTCTTCACAACGTAAAGCAACATCTTTTGAGTGAGTTACTAGAATCAAAGTAGTATTATTTTGTTTTATTAACTCAAAAAGTTTATCCATAACTGCAATTCCAGTCTCTTCATCTAAGTTTCCACTTGGTTCATCTGCTAATATGATTTTAGGATTATGAATAAGTGCACGTGCTATTGCAACACGTTGTTTTTCTCCTCCACTTAACTGCGATGGCAAGTGATCCAATCTATGAGAAAGACCAACACTTTTTAAAAGCTCAATAGCTTTTTCTTTAGCATTTGCAATATTACAAACTTTTGCAGGAAGCATTACATTTTCTAAAGCATTTAAATAAGAAACTAAATGAAAGTTTTGAAAAATAAAACCAATATTTGTAGCTCTAAAATCATTTAATTCACTCTCTTGCAAATCTTTATAAGAAACAGAGTTTAAAATAATATCTCCAGAGTCTGCTTTAATAATCCCTGAGATTAGGGAAAGAAGTGTTGATTTGCCACTTCCTGATTTTCCCATGATAGCAACTCTCTCCCCCTCTTTTAAATGAAAATTTAGATTTTCAAATATTTCAATTTTTTGTGAGCCTTGGATATAAGCCTTTTTTAGTGATTTTAATTCTAACATTATAATTTTTCCTTTAAAAATTCNAAAACTTCTTTTGCAATATATTTATGACCATCAACATTTGGATGAATTCCATCTGCTTGATTTAACTCTTTTACTCCTGCAACTCCTTGCAGTAAAAAAGGCATAGATTCTAAGTTGTATTTAATTTTTACATTTTCATACATATTTTTAAATTGTTGTGAGTAATCAGGACCATAATTAGGTGGAATTAACATTCCTGCTAATAAAACTTTTGCATTTGATTTTTGTGCGTATTGAATAATCTCTTCTAAATTTTTTTGACTTGATTCAAGATTTAAACCTCTTAATCCATCATTTGCTCCAAGTGCTAAAAAAACGATATATGGCTTCTTTTTTAAATACCATTTAAGACGTGAAAGTCCATCACTAGTGGTTGAACCACTTACACCTGCATTTATTACTGTGATATCTTTTTTAAGTTTACTTTGAATTAAAGTCTCAACTAACTTTGGAAATGCCTCTTCTTTATTTACTCCTAATCCTTCTGTTAAAGAATCACCTAAAAAAAGAATAGTATTTCCCTTTGCGCTTAGTATATGTATGTTTATTAAAAACAATATTAGTATAATTTTTTTCATGTGCAATTCTATCTAAAATGATAATTTTTGTCCACAGTAATTATGTTTAATTAATACAACCATTTTATTCAGTTATACTCGCAAAAAATATAAAGTTGAACATGAAAATATTATCAAAAAACTCTTCATTAGAAGATTCATTAGGAAAAATGACAAAAACGTTAAAAAGTGTTGGTTCAGAAGTTACTTTTGCAAAAACAAAACATCCTTTAAAAAACTGTTTTTCCGTAAACTTAAGCTCAAATGACGCACCAAAACATTTATACTCAAATGGAAAAGGTACTTGCGTAGAAGCTAGTACGGTTAGTGCCCTTGGTGAATATATCGAAAGATTACAAACAAATAATTTCTTTATAGAATTTTACATTCCAAACAGAGTTGCATATCCTGATGAAAAACTGTTTTCATTTGATGAAGAATATTTAGATAAAGATTTAGCTAAATTTTATAATAAAGATAATGCTTTTGAAGCAAAAGATTTTGTTGACTATCATAGTAACTATTTTGATAAAATTGTATCGTTACCTTTTGTAAATTTAAGCACAAATAAAAAAGCATATTTACCAGTAAACTTAACACATAATCTTTATGTGAGTAATGGACTTGCAACTGGAAATACTCCAAAAGAAGCTCAAGTACAATCTTTAAGTGAGATTTTTGAAAGATATGTAAAAATTGCTATTATTAAAGAAGGTTATTCTCTTCCTACTTTTCCCAAAGATGCTTTAAAAAACTTTACAAAATTAAATGAAGATATTAGAGCCTTAGAAGATTTAGGTTATATAATTGAAGTATTAGATTGTTCTTTTGAAGGTAAATTTCCTGTAACTGCAATCTCACTAATCAATCCAAAAACATCTACTTTATTTGTATCTTTTGGAGCTCATCCTATTTTAGAAGTTTCACTTCAAAGAACAATGACTGAGCTTATGCAAGGTAGAGATTTAAGTGATTTAGATGGTTTTGAAAAACCAACTTTTGATAAAGAATTAATCCAAACAAATTCAAATATAGAATCTCATTTTATTGATTCAAATGGAAAAATCGGTTTTGAATTTTTATCTGCTAAAAAAACATTTGAATATACTCCTTGGCCATATAATGGGACAAATACTGATGAAGAGTATGACTACCTAGTTAATATTACAAAAACAATGAAAAAAGATATTTATATAAGAGAGTATGATTATCTAGGATTCTATTCTTGTCAGATTATAGTGCCAAGTGTTTCAGAAGTATATCCTTTAGAAGATATGATTTATAACAATACAAATGCTGGAAAAATGATTAGAAATATGGTTTTAAATTTCAAAGAGTACGATCCTGAAGATATTTTAAATGAAATAGAAGCCTTTGACAATAATCTAAATATTGAAAAATACATTGGTGTAATTTTTAAAGAAAATTTTACAATCTGTGATTTTAAAGCGCAATTACATTTAATGCTTGGAAACTATGAAGAAGCAATAGAATACTTTGAAATGTCAAATAAACCTTTAGCTTTTGCCTTAGCACAATTAACAAGAATGTATATAGATGAAGTTTCTTGGGAAGATTATGAGACTGCTTTAAACAATATCTTTACAAAAGAAAAAGTAGAACTTGCAACGCAAATATTTAATGGTGATTGTGAGTTTATAAATGTAACTTATCATCAAGATTATTTAAATATTCTTGATTTATATGATAGATTGGCGATTAAAAAATCTTTATGATTTTTTATTTTTTGAACATTTTGTGGAATATGAAAACTAATATTAGTACTTCATATTCCAAGTGCATGTGATCATTAGCTTCGTAAGACAAGCCACAACATTTAACTACTTATCAATTAAAATCCAAAGTTAATACCAAACGCTTTTCATTAGCTGGTACTATTGGTGAACGATGGACTAAGCCCGCATTTTCGTTACCTTCCCAAAGCGTACCTTTGAACAATGCAACATCTCCACAACCCAGTTGTTGAATGTCACTTTCTCTTTGGTAAAGGCCCGATTCACTGTCAGGCAACCCGTTACTACCCCATCCTAATTTTGTATAATCAAGTACCTCATGTGGCAACCATTCTGAGGCTAGACTCTGATAAGTTGTCACAAGACGGCAAGGCACTCTATCAACATGAAACTTAGGGCACATTGCTCCATCTAAAACTTGCAAGCGCATGGCAGTTTGTTTAAGTTCAAATAAATAACAAAACATATCCACAAGTTCAGCTATATCTTCGCTGACTTCAGACATATTGTTATTAAAAGATTCGCTAACACGTGAAAACGCCTCTTGCGGCGTTAAAATCATTTTTGCTTGAAATGTAGGATTCAATTCTAAAAATGTTTTTACTGAATTTTGCAAAGTAGCAGGTAACTTACGTTGCCAAATAGCTATATTGATTTCTGGTTTATAGATATCACTAAAAACCGTTGGATGATTATCCTGCGCCCTATGTCGATAGGATTTAGGCATTGTCTCAAAAGGCTTGGGACTGCATTGACCAGCAAGATTGAAATTCTTTTCATTTAGCATTATTTTTTCCTTTTAATGCAAATTATTTTTCTTTTTTGCAACTTTGTTGCATTTAGCTTTGTAATTATAATATAAGTAGTTTAAATGCAACTTAGTTGCATAATTTTAAGTTAAACAAATAATACTTTTTAATTGATAATACATCTCTTTTGCTTTAGCATTTAAATCTTTGTAGTGTATTTTATTAAACACTACAATTCACCTCTAAATGCTTTGTCTAGGATAGAAGCTTTTAATGCTTTTAGGTTATCCATTTTTTCTTTTTGAATTGATTTAACTTTTTCTATTTTTTCTGAAACTTCATCTAAATACTTAACTATTTTTTGTTGAATTTGCAATGGTGGTAATACCATTTCAATTTGAAGTAAGTTCGATTTTGCTAAAGATGGTAATGTAGTTGACTTATTTAAATCTAAAAAATTAAACCTTATTGAAAAGTAAAATAGAAACATAGGTAATAACTTATCTATGTTAGCTTCTAAACCAAATGCAGTATCTATATTCCAAAATTTTTCTTTTACGAATAATGGACTATTTATTGTCCCTTTTCTACCAATAATTACAGAGTTTTCATTACAAATATAATCATTTGCATAGTTTATAACTCCTCCACTACCATATATTGGATATATTCCATTTTCATCTAATACATCTTTATAATGTTTACCATTTTTTATTGTTAGGATATCTTTCCAAAGTTTTTTATCAAATTTTTCTTCTAATTCTACAAATATTTCATTCAAAACACTCCCCATAAATAAATCAGCTTCATCCATATTTTTTTGATGTAATTCAATTGATTTATCTATTTTTTCAAAAAGATTATCTAATTTTGATACGATTCTTTTTTGTTCTGAAAGTGTAGGAAGTGGAATATTTAATTCTTTGATTGTTTTTAGAACAACTCTTTTTATTGCTGCACCCGTTTTACTTTTAATAGCTTTGTCTAAAAAATATGGACTCAACAAATAATTCTTCAAATAATTTGATAATATATTTTCAGATGGTTTTAATATTGCTAAAGATGATAATACAACAAATTCTATATCATAATTAACTAATGCTACTTTTCCAACTGTACCATCTTTAGAAAAAAGGACATCTCCATTGTTAGGTTTGCAATTACCTTTTACTAATAAATCAAAATCTTCATCAGATATAAATTTACAATCATTAAAATTAATTATTCCATCATTATTAACATCTCTAACTGTAATGTATGGTTTTCCAATATCAATGGTTTTTGGCGACTTATGAGCTCCATCAGTAACTTTTGTACAGACCTCATTTATAGTTTTCCATTCCCATCCATCAGGTACATCATATAAATCACTCATTATTTAAATCCTTTGCATATTGCACCAATTCTGTATCAAAAAATTCTAATATCTCATAAATATTATCTTCTATATTTTCAAATTCATCCTTTATAATATTTTCATGATGAAAGACTCTATTCCTAAATTTTCTAATATGATTTAATTTTGTTGATAATATTTGTCTATTTACTAAAAGTTCATCTTTCGATGGAAGATTAGGAAAAATTTGCTTTAAATTCGTAAACCTCATTTTATCATCATAAGAAGATTGAAAAAGAGCAGTCCAAAATCCAAATGTCAATTCAGATACAAGTTTATCTTTTGATATAGCTTCACTATTTTCTGATATTTTAGATTTTGCTATTGTGATTTTTTTTAATTCTTTATATTTTAAAAAACTTGCTTCATTAACTAACCAACCTCTACTATAAAGTCTTTCAAATAAACTATTAATACTATTTCTAAGACTCACTTCTAAAATAGAGAGTGGAATATACAGACTTTTTGACTTTTTTAAATTGTTGTTATATGTATTTAAATCACTGTATATCTCAAATCTTTTATTGGTTATATACTTAGTTTTTAACTCTTCTCTCATTTGACTTCTTTATTTATTTTTGTTATAATCCTAGCAGAAATTCCCTCGTAAGCCTATATACTAGATATATAGCTGAGGGTTCAGAGCTACTCTATATTTTTCCCAATCAAAATTGCTTCAATCTCATCCATTAAACTATTAATTTCATTATTATTATCTTTGATATTTTCTACTAGTTCTATCGGAGACTTATGTTCTATTACTTCAATATTATTTGGGTTTTTTGCAGATATATCAAAATTTTTAATATCATTAACATTTATAATCCAAGAGTTATCTGTAAGCTTTCTATCTTCCCAAGTTTCTAAAAACTCTTTAAAGTGTTCGTATTGAATTGGTTTATTTTTTGTAAGTTTATATGGTGGATTTACTTCATAATAAAATATATCTGATGTACTTCCATTTCTATCAAAAAATACAACATTTGTTTTTACTCCACTATAAGGCAAAAACACCCCACTAGGAAGGCTAAGAATTGTATGAACATTAAACCGTTCTAATAACTCTTTTTTAACAGTTTGAAAAGCTTTATTTGTTTGAAATAAAACACCTTCAGGAATAACTACACCACATTTACCATTTAGTTTTAAATGATTCATCATATGTTGTAAAAATAGTAACTCTGTAGCATTTGATTTAATAGGAAAGTTTTGTTGTATTTGTTCTTTTTCTTTTCCACCAAAAGGAGGATTTGCTAAAATACAATCATATCTATCTTTTTCTTCTAATCCCCGAATATCAGTTGTTAGTGTATTCTTTTTAGCTATGTTTGGTGATTCGATAGAGTGTAAAATCATATTCATTACACCCATTACATAAGATAGTGGTGTTTTTTCATTTCCAAAAAATGTATCGAGGCTTAAAAAGTTTAGTTCTTCTGTTGATAGTTCTCTTTGAATATTTTTTTCTACATTTTTATATCTTATATGATTATATGCTTCAATCAAAAAACCACAAGAACCAACAGCAGGGTCATAAATAGTTTGACCAATATTAGGGTTTACAACATCAACAATAGTTTTAATAACAGGTCTTGGAGTATAAAACTCACCACTATTTCCACCATCACTTCCCATATCTTTTAAAAGTTTTTCATAAATAATTGATAACTGAAATAAATCAGCTTGATTATGGAAATCCATTTCATCAATAAGGTCTAATACTTCTCTTAAAGTATGCCCATTGGCAATTCTATTATCCAAAAATTCAAAGATTGCACCTATCTTATATTTGATAGACTTTACATCTTCATTGATTGATTTGAAGTCTTTTAAATAAGGGAAAAGTTCTTTATTTACAAAATCAAGTAAATCATCTCCACTTTTGGCATTGATTAAATCTAATTTTCCATTTGTTTTAGGACAAGCCCAAGAGTTCCATCTATATTTTTCATCTAAAATAAAGTTATAAACTTCACCATCAAGCTCAGCATCTTCTGCTTTTGTATCCTCTAAATCATTTAAAAATTTTAAAAATAAAACCCAAGAAATTTGTTCTGTATAGTGCATTGCACCACTAATTCCATCATCTGTTCTTAATATATTTGTTATTCTATTTATTTTTGATTCCAAGTTTTATTTCCTTTTTTCTATGGTAAATTTCTTTATATTTTCAAGTTCATTAAGATATTTTGATGCGGTTTTTCTTGTGATAAAGGTAAGGTACTTAATTGATTGTTGATCATTTTATCTCCTTTATTAATCCTAATTCTTTATTCTTTTCCCATCGGGGTTCTACTAAATATTTTTGATACCATTCATCTTTACTATAAAAATGGTCAACTATAATAATCTGAATTTTACTAAACATTGAAGTTTTATTTGCATCCTCAATAAATTTAATAATAGATTTATACATATCTTCAACTTTCTTAATATCACCAGTTCCATTTTTAAAATCTTCTTCTTTAGGAAAATAGACCTGACTTGGTTGATCTAAAAATATCAAAGATGGTAATATTGAGTTCTCATGTTCCAATATATATTTATGAAGTCCTAGAAACACTGATAAATGAAAAGATAAATGATTTTCAGCACTACCAATATCTGATAAATAAAATATATTATTAGTAGCTTGTTGATAAGCCGTCACATCTTTTATATCAAATTTTAAATTTGGGTTACCATAGTCATTATTATCAAAAGGTAATGTTTTTAGCATTTCTGTAGCATAAGTTCCTATGTGTAATTCTGCTTCTTGTTTTTTCTTTTTGATGTCTATTTTAATTAGTTCCTTTTCTAGTGCTTCTAATTCTTGTTGTAAAGCTTCTATTTGCAAATCATTTAATGATTTATCTTCATACTCAATTATCGTTTGAATATTTTTTTTAATCATTCCTTTTATTTCATAAAGTAATTGTTCTTTTTTCTTAATCGTTATTGCTTCTTTTGAATCATGCTTTAACTCAATGAGTTCTTTATTTAATACTTGTAATGATACTTTTTCGGTATCTAGTTTTTCTTTTATAGTTTGCGTTTTTTCTTCTAAAATATCCCGATTCACATTGTATAAAAAAGTCTTTTCACTTAATATTTTTTGTTTTGCTATTTCAAAAACTTCTATCTCTTTTTCAATCTCCGAATTACAAGTAGGACAATGTTTTGAATAATATATATCTTGCTTAACTTGTAATTTTAAATTAGCAGTATCTATGTGCTGCATTTGATTTTTTATATTTGAGTATTCAATTTTTAGATTTTCAACTAATCTACTCTGTTGACTAATTTTATTTTCAAGTTTTTCTATCTCTTTTAATTCCTCTCGCTTTTACTCCTGCCATTTGATAAAACAATTGACTTCCATTTGTTATTAAACCTTGTGTTTGAAATATAAATGGTGGCATATTTCTTACGGTAGGTCTAACCTTTTCTTTGCCATCAAGTCTGGTTTTTATAGGAAATGAAGAAAAGTATTTAGGAATTTCTAATTCTTTAAAATCATCAATAGTAAAGTAATCTGATTCATTATCATTAAAAAATGAAATATCTATATTATATAATGAAAATTCACTGTTAACTTTTTTTAAAAAAATATATTTTTCACCTTTCAACTTTGTAGCATTAAATTTATTTCTAGCTATTAAAATATTATGAGTATCAATAGTTAAATTAATTAAAAAAATATCTGGTTCATTTGTTATTTTAGCTCCTGGTATATTTTTGCTTGAACCTAAGCAATAGTTAATTATCGATCCAATTGAGCTTTTCCCAGTGTTTGATTCACCGCTAATAAAATTTATTTCATCATGAAATTTTACAATGTCTTTTTTTTCTTTTTGGAATAATCCAATTTCATTTATTCTAAATAACATTTATATCCACCTCAAAAAAATTATATAAACTTGCTGTTGATTTTGTTGAAAAAACCTTTCCCATATTAAAAATAATTTTATTATCACTTTTCAATTTAGTATCTATTTTAATATCCATATTTTCATCCATTTTTATCCATCCTTTATCTAAAGCATACAAAATACCTAGCTTTATATGCTTGATGCTTTTTTCATATTGAAAACTAAAGTTTGAAAAAATATCTGGATTTCTTTCTATATCTCTTTGAAATGAATTTACTTGATTAAACACTATTCTTTTAAATTGCTCTTGTGCTGGTCTGTAACTATAAAAAGGAATGATGACGAATAAATCAAAATAATTGAGTTTTCTTATTTTCGCATTTTCAAAACCTTTAACAATGTTCAAAACTAATTGGCTAATATTTTCAGGAGCTATTGAGTTATAATAAATTGCTTTAGCTAAATTCATATTTCATCCTCTGGTTTCAATGACCAATATATTTTTCTTGGCTCATCTTCATCATCTGCTAAAAGATGTAGATAACCTTTTTGAAAAAAAGTTGTTTGATCATCAAATTCTTCCGGCATAAATGGAACTTTAGATGAATCCATGATTTTAAAATAGCTATCTTGTGATTTTTCAATATCTGTCAAATTTCTTATATATCTAAATTTTGTTTTTGTATCATTGACAAGCTCCACTAAGCTGTCATCATAATTTTCTAATCGTTCATCATACTCCAAAGAAGAACTTAAATTCATTCTTTCTTCAACTTCAATAATTGTTCTTGCATAATCATCTATTGCTGATTGAAAAACATCTTCTTTAAACTTAATATTTTCAAGCTTTTTTATAAATTGTTTATCTTTATAACTTGAAATATTTGTATCTATTTTTTTTGTACTTACACTGTTATTTGTTCTTAAAATCTTATCTTGGATAAGTGCTGTTGATTCTTTAAGTTTTTGATCAAATTCACTTTTTTTAATTTCCCATTTATCTTTACTTTCTAAGCCTTTCCCAATTAAAGCGTATAATTCACCAATAACTTTATCTTTTTTTTCTTCGCTATCTCCAAAAAGTCTAAGAAGACTTGTTTTCTTTATTTCATTTCTAATGTCTAATATATTATGTAAAGAGTGTTGAATATCAAACTTTGCTAATATTTCTTTTAATTCATCAATATTTTTATTAATTTTATGAAAATATTTATTGATATTAGCATAATAAGTTTCATCATTCTTAGTTTGATTTTCTTGTATAGTTTTATATTTTTTGTTTGAATCAAATTTACTCCAGTGTTCCAGTGGATTACCTGATGATATAGCAGAAGTTGTCATTAAAATCAACTTAGTATTTTCATTAAAAAGATTTCTGATATCAAACCAATTTGATAAAGTTTTTAAAAATTCTTCTTCATAAACTTTTAATTCATTTTTACTTTCATGATGTTTTACTTCAATGTTATAAATTTGTTTATCATCTTGGTCAAATAGAGCTATATCACCAGATTGCTCAATTTGACATTTATTCCAACTGTTATTATCTACTAAAAGCTTTATAGCAACATAATAATGATATATATCTCCCATTTTTTGGGGTAATGCATTTTGTTTTATTTTTGCCATTTATAAATCTTCCTTTTGCAACTCTATTTCAAATATATCTTTTTCCAACTCTTCTTTTAGCTCTTCTTCACTTGGTAAATAAAGCTGATATTTAGATACAAAAAGATTATCTTTATCATTTATATGTGAATATTTTACTATTGTTTCATCTTTATCTGTGCAAAGGATTATTCCTATAGTTGGGTTATCATCTTTTGATTTTTCTAGTTCATCGTACATATTTACATACATATCTATTTGACCTATATCTTGATGAGTTAGTTTTCCTATTTTCAAATCAATAATTACAAAACATTTTAAAAGATAGTTATAAAAAACTAAGTCGATATAAAAATCACTCGTATCGGTTTTGATTCTTTTTTGTCTTGATACAAAAGCAAAGCCACGACCTAGTTCTAGTAGAAACTCTTGTATTTTTTCTATAAGTGAAGATTCTAGTTCACTCTCTCTAAACGATTTATTATCTTTTAAATCTAAAAATTCCAATACATATGGATCTTTTATAATATCTTTTGGTGTTAGAAGTATATCTTTTGTTTTTTCTTTTGCTTCATCTATGACATCTTGTTTTTCTTTACTTGCTAAAAGTCTTTCATAATAGTGGGTACCTATTTGTCGTTCTAAAGCTCTTACACTCCATGTAGACGCAACAGATTCATTCATATAATAATTTCTTGAATTTTCATTTTCTATTCTTATTAAAAGACGATAATGACTCCAACTTAATTGGTCACACAGTGTGTGACTATTTGGAAAAGTATTATAAAATTGTCTCATCATTTTTAAGTTTGTACTTGTAAAGCCTTTGCCAAAGTCACTAGTTAGTTTTTGAGATAATTCTTTTATAAGATATTGACCATATTGGGCTTTTTGTTCCCCTTTTTGTTCTTGCTCAACAATTCTTTTTCCTATATTCCAATAAGCTTCTACCATTATAAAATTTACTTTTTTGTAGGTTTTGTCTCTTGCGGTTTTTAAGATAGATTTAATATCTTGATAAAAGTTAATATTATTTTGTTCTAATAATTTATCACTCATTTATAAATCTCCCTCTGTAATCCAAAATACTCATCTCTAATACTAAACTTACCAAATGAATCTTTTAACTCACTTCTATCTATACTACTTAGTTTTACAAGTGTTGAAAGGTTTGTATCATCCAACTCTTTGACACCATCTTTTTGGTATCTATTTAAAATAAACTCTATAAATTCTTTGGCTTTATCGTTATGATATTTTTCTACAAATTCAGAGTTCTCAACATTTAGTACTCTCTCAGCTCTAGTTTTAATATCAAGGTTAAAAGAGATATGAGCTAATACATCGTATATATCAGAATGTTCTGCTTCAAAGATAACTTTTAAGTCTTCAAGTTGAGATTCATCTATATTCATCTCTCTTAATTGATTTAATAAATCTTTTCTATTTGTTGGATTTGACCAAATAGCTCTTAATCCATTTTCATCATTATAAAACTTACCAAGAACTCCAATAAGAAGTTCTAAATACTCTTGCGTTTTAAGAGGTACTCCATCTATTCCAACATATGTTGTTTCAATATTGATAACTTTTAATTTTTTCCCCTTAATATCAATCGTAACTTTTTGATTTCCATATTCAACATCTATATCACTTACTATGTCTTCATTTGTATTACTTGAGATATATTCATCTTCTTTTGAAGAAGTTTTTTCTTTTTTATCTATAGTTGTTGATTTAATATCAACACTTAAAGGGTCATCATCCCAAGCTTTATCATAGAACAGATTTGTTGCACCTACAAAATCTATAATAGTAAAGAAATCTTTCCCATCAAATACTCTTGTACCACGTCCAATTATCTGTTTAAACTCTGTCATTGATTTAATAGGAGCAGTTAAAACTACATTTCGTACATTTTTAGCATCAACCCCTGTTGTAAGCATTTTTGAGCTTGTAAGTATTGTAGGTATATCTTTATCATTATTTTGAAAAGCTTCTAAAAAATCTCTTCCTATATCACCTTCATCAGAAGTCACTCTTACACAGTAGTTACTATCTTTTATAGTTTTATATTTATCAATAGCTACTTTCATATCCATTGCGTGTTTTTGATTTACACAAAAGATTATTGTTTTATCCATAGTATTCATATTTTCTAAAATAGTTTTTGCAATTAGTTTTGTTCTTTTAGGAATAATTACTTGTTTTTCAAACTGTTCAAGTTTTACTATATTTTCTTCAAGTTCACCCTCTATAATATCATTTGGGTCAAACTTATATTCATCAATATTTGTTTGAACTCTTTTTACTTTATATGGTGTTAGGAATCCATCATTAATTCCATCTTTTAAAGAGTATTCATAGATTGGTTCTCCAAAATATTCATAGGTATCACCATTATCATCTCTTTTGGGTGTTGCGGTAAGTCCTAAATGAACAGCACTTTCAAAGTGATTTAAAATATCTCTCCATGAACTATCATTATTAGCACTTCCTCTATGACACTCATCAATAACTACTAAATCAAAAAAATTAGATGGGTATTGTTTATAGTATGCAGTTACATCATTTTCATCATCAGATTCATCAGACTTTCGCTCAGCTATTGATTGGTAAATTGCAAAAAATATATTAGCATTGGTAGGAACTTTACCACCTCTTTTTTTAATCTCTTTTCCATTTAATCTTATAATGTCTTTTTCCAAAGGATTAAAAGTATTATAAGCTTGGTCTGCAAGTACATTTCTATCTGCTAGGAATAAAACTCTTGGTCTTCTATCTTTTTTATCAATATTCCATTTAGATTGAAAAAGTCTATACACTATTTGAAAAGATATATAAGTTTTTCCTGTACCTGTTGCAAGGGTGAGTAAAATCCTTTTTTTGTCATTTGCAACTGCTTCTATAGATTTTTGAATAGCAATTTGTTGATAAAATCTTGGTTTCATATTCCCTTCAATATGGAAGGGATATGTAATAATATTCTCTTTTTTTTCTTCTATTTGTCCAAATTTTCTATCAAATAACTCTTGTGGTGTTGGATACTCTTTAATATATCTTCCCTTACCATCAACTAGTGAGTGCTCATATATTTTTAATCCATTTGTCGAGTAGACAAAATCTATTCTTAGTTTTTGGGCGTAGTTGATTGATTGTTGTAATCCATCAAGAGGGTCTTTTGTATCTGCCTTAGCTTCAATTATTGCAAGGTTGGTATTTTTATATGTTAATAAATAATCAACATAATACCTCTTACCTCTTTTACCACCAATAAGTTTTCTACCATCTGTAAAATAATACTCACGTGTAATATTATTTTCATTCCAAGTTGATTCTTTTATTTTTGGGTCAATAAGTTTTGAACGTGTGTCAGATTCAGTCATTGCGAATATTCCAAGTATTTTTATTATTAGAAATTATAATACCCTTATTTTAATTACAAAATAATAATTTTTATATCAATAAAATGTAATTTTTTTGTTCCTCCTTATAATAAATAGTGAAATTATTACAAAAGGATAAACACATAGAAGCAAACAAAATAGTTATATATGATTTTGTTTATATATAACTAGCGTCTTGATAACTTAGTTCATATTTTCCTTATTCTGTAAATTCAATTCAAATATTAATATTTTTTCTATATCATCAGAAGGAATAGGTTTATAATAAAAGTATCCTTGAATATTCTCACATTTATTTCCAACTATAAAGTCTCTTTGTTTTTTTGTTTCAACACCTTCTGCAATTACTTTTAAGCTTAAACTATGAGCTAATGCTATAACAGCTTTCGTAATGGCTTCATCTTCTTCATCTCCTGGTAAATCTCGTATAAATGTTTGATCGATCTTTAGTTTATCTATAGGTAATCTTTTAAGATATGCTAAAGATGAATATCCAGTTCCAAAATCATCTACTGAAATTTCTATTCCCATATCACTTATTTGTTGTAATGTTTTAATAGCTTCTTCTGGATTGGTCATAATTTGACCTTCAGCTACTTCAAGTTCAATCCATTCAGGTTTACATTTTGTTTCTTTGATTAAGTCTTGAAGAGTATCTATAAAGTCATATTTCTTTAATTGTTTTATTGCAAGATTCATAGCAAGTTTACCAGGTTTTAATCCTGATTTATACCAAAGAGTAAATTGAGTCATTGCTATTTTCATAACTAATCTATCTAGTTCAACTATTAGTCCTGTTGATTCTGCAAGAGGAATAAATTTAGTTGGAGATACTAGCCCCATTGTAGGATGTTCCCATCTTACTAAGGCTTCCATTCCTACAATCTTATTTGTAATAGCATTAACTTGAGGTTGATAAAAAATGACAAACTCTTCATTTTCTAATGCTGTTCTTAAACTAGTTTCCATTACAACTCTTTCAAAAGCAAGTTGGGTAAGTGTTGAATTATAGTACTGATAGTTACTTCGACCTTCATTTTTTGCTTTATACATAGCAGAATCTGCATATTTCAAAAGATCACTAGGAGAAACTCCATCTTCTGGATAGATACTTATTCCTATACTACATGAAATATAAAGAGTATTATTATTATTAATAATTGGTGTAGATAATGTTTCTATTATCTTACTTGCGATAATAGAAACATTTTGTGCTTCAAATAATTCTTCTATAATAACAGTAAACTCATCTCCTCCTAATCTTGCAACGGTATCTTTTTCTCTTACAACTTCTTTTAGCCTAGTACTAACAACTTTTAAAACTTCATCACCTATTTCATGACCTAATGAATCATTTATCTCTTTAAAGTGATCTAAATCTATAAAAAGTAAAGCAACATTTGTTTTATTACGTTTTGCTTCTTCTATTGCTTGAGTTAATCTATCATTAAAAAGAACTCTATTTGGTAAATTTGTTAATGCATCATGATGAGCTTGATAATCTAAAATATTTTTTTGTTTTTTTAACTCATCTTGTGTACTTAAGTGTCTTGTTATATCTCTAGAAGCTTCAATGATACCTATACAATTTTTATTCTCATCAAATAAAGGACTTGCTGAAAGCTCTACAAAACAATCTTCTCCATCTTTTGTCTTATGATTATGGACAACAGTTGTATGTTGTCTACTTTTAATAACATCTCTTAAAGGACAAAGGTGTTCACTCTCATCACATGGTGTTGCTCGATTATGTGAAATTTCATAACACTTTGGATATTTTGGATTTGCAAACTTAAGGTTATGTAAAGAATTTTTAACACTTTTATTCATTAATTCAACGGTGTAATCTTCTTTAATTACTAGTATTGGATCATTTATACCATCTATTATAGATTGTAAATATTTATCATGTTTTTTTAATTTCTTTTCAGCTTTAAAAATACGTTTAGATGTTTGATCTCGTTCCATAACTATACTTGCAAGATTTGCTGCTGATATTAAATCCTCTAATTCTTTTTCATTAGGCAATGCTGGATAATTATAATACATTCCAAAAGCACCAAGAACTTTTCCTAATGAATCTTTAATTGGTTCTAACCAACAAGAACGCATTCCATGAGGAAGTGCTGCATCTTTAATATTTGTCCATTTGGAATCTGTTTTAATGTCTTCAACTAATGTACGAACTCCTAAATATGTTGACCGTCCACAAGAACCTACTTCTGGACCATTTTTAAGTCCATGTATAGCATCACAATACTCCTTAGGCATGCTAGGTGCTCCACCGTGTAATAAAACACCATCTTTTAATTCTAGTAAAGAACATCTCATACCAGGATATTTAGCTTCATACATAAGAGCTATTTCATCATAAACTTTTGAAGCGATTACTCCTGTTGCAATCATTTTTAAAATTCTTGCATTTTGATCATCAAATGCTTTTATTTTTTTAGATTCTGTTATATCCACATGCGTTCCGACTAAACGAATAGCTTGATTATCTCTATTTTTCGACAAAAAAGCACGTGTTAAAATAAAGATATAATGTCCATCTTTATGCTGCATACGTATCTCTGCTTCAAACCTGTTACTCTTTTCATCAAGATAATCTTGTATTTGATTTAAAATTATCTCTTTATCATCAGGATGAATTAATTTTTCCCATACTTTGAAGCTATTTTTAATCTCATTATCTTCATATCCAAGCATACTTTTCCATCTAGGCGAATAATAAACTTCATCTGTTCCTAGCTTCCAATCCCATAAACCATCATTGGCACCTTTCATAGCTAAAGAAAATCGCTCTTCACTTTTTTGTAACTCTATACGTTCATGTGAAAGTTTACATTCATTGTCTCTACGACTTACAATATTACTGAGTAATTTTGAAAAAAGCTCTAATAATTTAATTTCATTTAAGGAAAAATAATGTTTTTCATTTACAGCATCAAAGCCTACAAATCCCATACATTTTGAATTCTTAAAAAGCGGAAAAGTAATAAGACTTTTAATCCCTTGAGGAGATAGAATCTTATGGATAGGTCCTTTAACTAAACTTAAGTCCTGTATTAAAACGTACTCACCTTTTAAATGAGTTTCAGGCCATCCTGGAATAAACTCCATTGAAACATCTTTCAATTCTTCGATGTGTGGTGTAATTCCTTCTATACACCATTCATAAGTATTTGTAGTTGTTTTAGCATTAAAATCATAATCAAAAATATATGCTCTATCTGTACCTAGAAAAGTAGAGGTTTTCTCCAATGTTTTTTGAATATTAGAATTAATATCCTCAGTTGGTAAATTTATTAAATCCGTAGAAAGTTCTAAAAGTAAATCTTTATATCTCTCTTGATTATCAACTTTTTGTTCAAGGTTTTGATAAGATTTAAGTTCACGCATCAAATATAGAGTGTTTGAAGATAAAGTACTATAAATTGATAAAATTATATCAATAAGTAAACGAGTTGAGCCGTTCATTTGTTTATCTGCTCGTAATTTAGCCTCATCTAAATTAAAACCATCTTTTAATGCAAGAACAATATATGCCATATGTCTGTCAGTTTCTAAAATATGTGACGCTAACCAACGAGTTAAGAATCCAAGTGCTTCTTCAGCTAATTCACAAAGAGGTTTTGAATTTTGCTTACTTTTAAGTTTTAAAACAGTATTTACAAAACTTTTGTGAATATCTTGATGTTTACTATCAAGTGGATCGTTAGGTAAATAATGCTTCCAAATTGACTCTTCTGTTTCAAAATGATAGATGGTATAGCTAGTTAATTCATCGAAAATATTATTAAGAGCATCTTCTGTTGCATTATAAGCAATACTACTTGCTAAATGATTAAGAATTTCTACTAGTTTTCTATGCTGATTATCAACTTCCTTTAATCCTGTATTAAACTGTTCATCCCAAGGAAATATGTCAATAATGTTCAATAAGAGCTCCTAAATTATTTAAATAAATGATTATTCTATTATAACTAATTATATTGTAAATAAACTAATTAAGAAAAAAATATCAATAAAAAAGTAAGGAACAAAAAATTAAGAACTACCCTAAAAATAGGATATTAAGGAAGAAATTCATTAGTAGCATGTATCAAATAAATTTTAATTGCTTAGCATTTCTTGCTCAAGAGTTATTTTATTAGTTTTAATAAAACCTATTAATTCTTGTAATATAAAATCATCTTTTGATTCTATATTTTCATATTTTGTTTGATGTGAATAATCTTTTTTATAATCCTTTTCTTTTATAAGTGTATAAATATTTTCAGGAATTAAAAAAGAGTGTTTTTTACACTTTTTTAGTCTTGGAATAATAGTGTTCAAATAGATATTAATTCCTGCTAAATCAAAATCTCCAAAGTGTATATACTCTCCTTTAAAAGTTTCAAGCCACTTATATTGATAGTTTGTTTTATACTCACTAATTGATAAAAACAGATACTTTTTATTTTGAGTAAATAAATATTTGTACTTTTTGATTTGCCATACTACTTGAGGATTTTCTACTCCTACAACAATCACATCATCAGGTAATTCTAACTTTGAAGAATAGTGCAAAAACAAGCCAGTTCCAAGCATATTAGGATATAGGTATTCTTTTTCATTATTAAAAGTAACTTCTAACTTATCTAATACAGCTATCATCAAGCCATTAAAACTTTTTGATTCTACTCTTTTTGTATCTGAATAATCATTTGATACATCATCTCGACTTTTAGGTTTTTCTTCTTGATTTATAAAGTGCTCTATATCTTTTAAAGATGTTACATTATATCCATTTGCCTTTATCATACCTAAGAGTGCTTTTTCATCATTTAAGTATATTTTTGCAGGTCTTTCTTCGCTAATTGATATACTATTGCAAGCTAATAATGCACTTAAGAGTTTTTTGTTTTTAAAAGTACTCTTAGTTATATATTTATTTTCAAATAATGTTTTTATAACTATAAAATTATTCTTAGTTATATTAATTGCCATTATAAATCATCTCTTACCAGTCATCCATTGCATTTCTTGCATCAATTAAGTTAAGTTCAACATGATTAGAGCTCTCTCTCGTACCCATATATATTCTTGGATATGCTTCAATAATATCATCATCATTTGCAGCAGTACCATTTATAAATACAAATTCTAAATGTTTTGCATATTTCATCAACTCAGTAAAATAATCTGCAGAAATTTGTCCAATTTCATCAATAATACAGTGATATGTTATATCTTCACTATTTACAAACTTATTTGCAACCATACGAAGTAAAGTAATATAAATAATAGCTTTTATCATAATAGAAGTACCATTACTTCCTACACTATCAAGTGTAGCTATTCCTTTTGTAACTTGTGCATTTTCACTAACATCAAAAGTTAGAGTACTAATATCAGCAACTGTAATACTTTTTTTGAAGGTTTTATCAAGTACTATTTTTAAATCTTGTGCTATTTTCACTAGTTCATTTTTTAATTCATCTGCTCTTTGACTTTTTTCATAGCCTATAAGCATATTTGCACTTAGCATATCACCAATATTCTCTATTTTACTTACAACTTCATCTTTTCCTATATCTTTAAAATTTAATCTAATAGAGTCAATTACTGCAATATTTTCAATACCTTTTTTAATAGTAAGATTTATCTTATTTACATCTTTTACAATACTATTAAAAGTACCTTTTATATGTGATATTTTACTTACAGCATCGTTAATAGCTTCTATTAATCTGTGAAGTTGTAAACTTGTTCCCTCAATATCAAACTTTGTTTTTATAAAATCTACATAAGATTTAGCTATTAAAATATATTGTTCTATATTGTCTTCAAAGCTGTTTATATCAAATTTTGTTTTTAATTGCATCATATTATCAGTAGGAATACCATCAATTACTTTTCCAGTTTCTAAAATAATAGTTTTTTCTCTATCAGTTTCTTGAGATAATAGAATTTTAAATCTTTCTAATATATTTATATTTTTCTTACTTTTAAGTAGTAATACAATCTCATCATCACTATAAGCTTCATATATTTTATCAAGTTTTAGTTCAGATATTTCTAGTTCAAAGTTTTTAAAAGACTCGTTATAACTCTTCCAAATATCTATTTCTTTTTCAATTTCTTTTAAATCAAGAGTAAGAACTGTAAGCTCTTTTTCAAAATAATCTCTATCCTTATCTCTTTGTTTAATCATTTGTTCATATTGTTCATTTAAAAAAGGAACTTTGTTATAGTTTGGCTCTACTTCATCTTTATATCTTATAACTAAGGCTCTGTTTTTATTAATATCTCTAAGAGATTTCTCTATGAGTTTTATATTTTTTTGATATGATTCAAGTTCATTAACATCAATGTTTTCTTTTTTCTTGATTTCATTATATATAGCATGAATTTCTTTATTTGAACTATTTATAAGTTCTAAATATCTTTTATTTATACTTTTAATACTTTGTGTACATATATTTAATTCACTAGATAATTTTCTTTCATCATCTTCATATTTTTTATTAACTTTTAAAATAAAAACTGACTTATTTTCTTTTATATTTGATATATACTCTTTTAGTGTTTGTAGTTGCTCTTTATCTTTTTTAAGGTTTTCTTTTTTATCAAGTATTGTTTTGTCAAGTTCATCTTTTAATCTTAGAATTTCATCTTCTAATCTTTTTGATTCGTTTCTAATTTTTATGTCATAATCTTTTACTTTTGGGCTTAATTCATAAGCAGCCCTAGTTTTTTCTTTAATCGTTTTGTCATATTTATTAGCAATTGTTTTTAGATTATCTTGTGAGTTTTTATACCTAATATTATATCTTGATACTAATTCATCATGTTGTTTTTGCAAAGATGTTTTATTATTTTCAAGTGTTTCAATATCATATTTACTTGCAAGTGCTTCAATATTTCCATCAATTTTTAAACCATAAAAAGTGTCATTACTCTGATGTATAGAATATCTTAAATTACGCTCATCAAATAAAATATCATCACTTGCTAAAGCTAATATCTTTCTTTTATTTGGTACATCATTTTTATTTAAAAATCCAAATAAATTGTTTTTATCAATATCTAGTTTTGCATTAACTTTTTCTAGTTTAGTACTAAGTTCACCTTTATTTTTAATATATAAATTAACTTCATTTTCAATTTTTACATTAGCTTCTTTTAGATTTTCATCTTTTTGTTTTTGAAGACTTTCTTTTTCACTTTCTAAAACTATAACTTGGGATTCAATAGAGTTTTTTAAACTATCCAATCTTTGTATCTCTTCATTGATTTTTTTTGTATTATTGTTCTCTAACGTTTGCTTTGGCAAATATGAAAGTGCAGTTTCATCTTGAGATATTTTCTTATCCAGTTTTGTATATTCAAGATTTTTATCTTCAAGTTCTTTATCAAAAGAGCTTACACCTGTTTGTATTTCAATCTCTTTATTTTTTGATAGGTTTAATAACTTATTGTTTAAATCATCTTTTTTACTATCAAGTTCTTGTTTTTCCATATCTTTTTTTTCATTTATAAGTGCAGTTTCTTTTTGTCTTTTTGTCATTTCTTCTGCTTCAAGTTCTTCAATACTGCTTGATATTGCACTTACTTTGATATTTAGTTCATTAAGTTTTTTTTCATACTCACTTTGTCTATTTTGCTCTTTTATTAAATTATCTATTCTATATTGTTGATGGAAGTTATTATAGTTTTTTTCATTTGTTTTAATCTCTATACTTAAATCTGAGATTTGAGAATTATAGTTATTTAGTTTAATTTTCCATTCATTTGAGAAGCTATTTTTCTTATCACTTTTTATTTTTTGCTGTGCTAATAAGTCTAGATGATTATTGTTTATTACTTCTTTTATTCTATCTTTATTATAAGACATTGTTTCAAGTTCAAAGGTAGTTTTATCTATCTCATCACATAAAGCTTTATAAGAAATGATCGTATCATCGAGTTTTAGTATCCTCTCTCTTCTATCCTCTATTAGTTCAAAATGTGCCACATTTTTTAAAGCATCATCTAATTTATTTTTAAAATCTAAAATATCTAATGAGTACTCTTTCTCACCAATTAGTGAAATAAGCATATCTTTAATACCTTTATCTCTAACTGACGAATTTGAATAAATATTAAAAAGATATTTACCAAAAACATGTGCCGATTCTTCACTATCATAAAAAGAAAAATCAATATCTGGTTTATCTTTATTTGGAAGCATTCTATAGCTTTTTTTACACATCATTTTTCTAAAAGTACTTACTGTTTCACTTTTATAATAAGTTAAAAAGTTTTTTGAACAATTTGCTAAAATTTCTTTTAAACTTAAGCACCTTTTTTCCTCATCTAAATATAAAGAACTAATATCTTCTTCAAAATTATGAATATTTATAAAGGTATGTTTTACTTTACCCTCATCTTTACTTAATATTAAAGCATTTCTTCCAATACTATTTTCATATATATAAATAAGATGCGAATACATACCATCTAAATGCCAATCATAGAAACTAAGTTCTTTATCAACAGGTCTAGTTTTAGATTTATCCATAGTATAAAAATAACATATAGCACTCATAACAGTAGTTTTCCCAACTCCTGAACTTCCAAGTAAAAGTGTAAAGTCATCAAGTAATACTCTTTCATTTGGAAAGTGTCCACTATTTATAAATCTTATTTCTTTTAATCCAAGTTTATTAGAGTTCATATTCAATTTCCTCTATCATATCTTCTATAAATTTAAATGAGCGAAGAATTAAAAACTCCTCTTCTTTATTCCCAATACTTTGTGCAAAACCATCATTTTTTAATCTTGAAATTATTGAATTAATAGCTTCACGATTAGTAGAACGTTTCTTTAAAAAATTCATTTTATCAACCATAGTTTTTAACTCAATATCACCATTTAATCTACTTTCAATATCACTAGCACTATAAGGTCCACCATTTGATGAACTGATATTTGTATTAAGTAGTTTTAAAAATCTATAAATATCTATATAGTCAATATAAGCATTTACATAGGATTTGGGGATAGTTTCATAACCTTCAATAATGAAGTAAAAATAACCCTTATCAGATTCAAGTGAATATCCAAGAATACTAAAATAAGTTTTCACTTCTTGTCTATATTGATATATAAAATTATATGCATCTTTGATTTTATAGTCTGTACTATTTTCATTTATAAATTTACCATTTACCCTACACTCTTCAATCACTTGAAAGATTTCTTTATACTCTTCTAATTGTGATAAATCCAACTTATCCCCTCTTTATAATATATGGCAATTCTATGCCTTTATGTTCAATAGTTATATCTTTTTCTATTTTTAAAAACTTATTGTATTGCAATGTAGTTCTAATAAAAATTGACAAGAACTGCTTTTTACTTAACTCTTTTTCTTTTAAAAATGAAGCTAAATCTTTTTCTTGTTTAATAAAATTATAATAAACTTTTTTTGTTCCTAAAACCATTCTTTGTTTTGGTACTTTATTTTGATCAAATTTTATAACTTCAGGTCTTTTTTTTTCTACTTTTATTTCAGAATTAGGCGCAATTTTATTTTCTTTTGCACGCTCTACTATTGCTGTGATTAAATCATAATCATTCATATATTGAGATTTTATTTTTACAGATGGTGCTATATTTTTTAATCTTCTTAAAACAGAGTCTATATTACTTTTTTCAAATAACTCACCATGAACTTTTAATTTATATAAGTGATTTAGTTTTTCAATTTTTTTAGCTTCTTTTTCAATATGAATAAGATATTTTGAAAGTTCATTTAGTGTTTTGCTTATATTTTCTCTAACATCATGTAGATGATGTGCTAAGGCATTAATATGATAAGAAATAGATTCATTTGCAAGTTCATCTATAAAATAAGACTTATACTCAATTAAAAATTTATCAGTATTTGTTACAGCTTCAGAAAGTGCTGTTAAATCAGCTTTACAATCATATAAGTTTGCTTTTTTAACTTCAAAGTTTACTTCTGCTTTAAACTTCATCTCTTTTTCATTTAATGATTCAATTGCTCTATAAATAACCTTTTTAATATTTCTAAAAGAAGAATTTATTCTTTTTATTTCACTTGAATAGTCATTAAAATCTTTTCTTTTAATATTAATATCTCTGATTAACTTCTTAATGATCTTTTGCTTATCTTCAATATCTTTGATATTTACATCTGTATAGGTTTGTAAATGAGCATTGTAATCATCACTTAATAATAAAGAATAAGAGTAGTCATCATAATCAAATACATTAAAATCAATTAGCTTTTCAATTACAGGTGATAAATCTTTATTTTTATTAAAATTAGAAGAATAGTATGGCATATTTTCAATATATTCGATGCTTCCTTTAAAATGTGCTTCAATTATTGCTTCTTTTGCCTCATTTTGTACTTTTATGAACTCTTTTGGATTAATGTTAGTTGTCATTTATAATTGCCATTCTTTTGTATAGTATTAATTATAATGCAATAATAACATTTAATCTTTCATCTTTTCTTTATTTGTGAAACTTTCCTACAAATTAAAAGTTTTCCCCTTAAAGAATAGACAAGTTTCATGATTTTAGCTAAAATTATTTATTGACTTTATTATAAAAAAGGAGTTTATATTATGAAAAAAATAAATATGCTTACTTTTTATGTTTTAATATTACTAATACCTACATTTATTATAGCTTCTCCAATTACACTAATTTACCATGCAGAAGATAATGATCTAGATGCAAGAAAATATTATGAGATAGAATTACTAAGATTAGCTCTTGACAAAACAAAAGATAAATATGGTGAGTATAAATTAATTCCTTCAAAAAAGATGACTATTACACGTGCTGTATATAATTTAAAAGAGAATAAAATCAAGAACTTTATTTTAAAGAATTCTGTTAAAAATAATCTACTTAATGAGTTCTCGTTTTCCAATTTTCCTGTAGACAGAGGGATAGTTGGGTATAGAGTGAGTTTTATTTCCCCTCAAATGAAAGAAAAAATACATAATATAAAATCATTAGAAGAACTAAAAACATTAAAATTTGCACAAGGGGTTGGTTGGTTAGACACTAATATTTTAAAATCTAATGGCTTTAATGTAAGTATGATTGCTAATTATTCTAGTTTTTTTCATATGATAACATTAAATAGAATAGATCTTTTTCCAAGAGGAATTAATGAAATCTTAGCTGAATATAAAACATATAAATATCTAAAGAAATTAGATTATGATAGAACATTTGCCTTATATTATCCTCTTCCACGTTTTTTCTTTATGAATAAAAAAAATGAAAAAATTACTAAAAGAATAGAAGAAGGATTGAAAATCGGATTTTATGATGGTTCAATAAATAAACTATTTGAAAAATATTATCAGCCTAGTATTGATTTTGTAAATATGAAACAAAGAAAAATTTATAAGATAGACAACCCTTTTTTAAAAGGTATTGACAAATCTTATGAAAAATACAATTATCCTTTTCTAATAAAGTAGAGCTAAATATGAACTTAACCTATAAACTTTTTTTATCAGTACTTATTTCAGTTGTTATCTTTTTTGGTTTATTTGTTACAGTAGTAATTAAAATTGAAAAAGATAAAGTTAATGAAATTTTTTATTCAAAGATTGAACACAATAAAGAAATTTATAGTGCCTCAATATCGACATTACTTTATACTTTAAATGAAGATGTTATAAAATCAATGATTACTTCTATTTATAAAGATAAAGAGATTGCAAAATTAGAATTAATTGATAATTCAAAATTGATAAAAATAAAAATTGATAATAAAACATATAAAAATGAGAACTTAGTAAAAAGTCTTATTTCTTTAAAATATAATGATGAAGATTTAGGTAAATTAATCATTTACTATTCAAAAGATTTAATATTTGAACATTTAAAAAACTATCAATTTATAATATTCTCTTTTGCTTTACTATTAACTCTAATTCTAATTCTAATTCTATATTTCTTTATTAATAAGGTTTCATCTTCTTTAAAATTATTGACAAAAGCTAGTGTAAAAATTGCTAATGGAGATTTAAGTCAAGAAATCAAAATTGATGAAAGGAAAGATGAAATAGGTATATTATCCGAACAATTTAATCTTATGAGAAAAGCTCTAATAAGAAGAAGAAAAATAAATAAAAGACAATTAGTAGAACTAAAAGAAAAAGATTTAATATTAATTCAACAAACTAAAATGGCAGCAATGGGTGAAATGCTAGAAAATATTGCACATCAATGGCGTCAACCATTATCAGTTATTTCAACAGCGGCTACTGGTGCAAAATTACAAAAAGAAATGGATACCTTATCAGATACTGAGTTAACTTCAATATTAACAAGCATTAATAATTCTGCACAATATCTTTCTAGTACAATTGAATACTTTAGAGGTTTTTTTGATCCAAGAAATAATAAAGAAAGAAAGCTTTTGATTTCTTCTATAATTGAAAAAGCTTTAAGCTTAATAAACACCCAATTTGAAGATAAAAATATCCAAATAATCACAAATATTGAAGACTGTACTATTCTTTCAATTGAGAATGAATTAATACAAGTTTTTGTTAATATATTAAATAATTCAAGAGATGCTCTACTAAAAATAGAAAGTAAAGAAAAACTAGTTTTTATAGATACAAAAGTAAAAAAGAATTCTCTAATCATTGAGATAAAAGATAACGCACAGGGTATTGATGAGAGAATAATTGATAAAATTTTCGAATTATATTTTACTACAAAACATCAAAGTCAAGGTACAGGAGTAGGATTATATATGTGTGAAAATATTATTAGAAATCATTTAAAAGGAAGTATTACTGTTAAAAATGTGTCTTTTAAATATAAAGACATTCCTTATACTGGAACAAATTTCACTATAAAAATTAGTTTAAAACACCTAAAATAGGTATTTTAAAAATTTATGATGAGCAGCTAACATGAGATACGCCACCAAGCTCAAAAAACTCTAGTGGTTTTAAACTATAGTATTTATTTTCTACTTCAATAGATTGTTCAGCATATGGATTTGTCATAATTTCTTGTAGCTCTTTTATTAAAGCATAATCACCCTCATTTGCTTGCTTATAAGCAGGAACTAAAAACCACTCTCTTAAAGTATATTTTGGATTTATAAGTTTCATTTGAGAACTTAATTCATTTGTATTATTACTTATAAGTGAATTCCATTTTTCAAGCCACTTTATCCAAGACTGTTCAATACTCTCATCATAATTAGAACCATAAAAGCTTTTTTTAAGTGCTTTTATTTCAGTTGGAATAGAAGAAAGTTCTCGGAAGAAAATAGTATAATCAACAGAACTTTTAACCATTAGAATTACTAGTTCATTAAATAATTCTTCATCAAAATTATCAAGGCCAAGTTTAGAAGCCCACATTATATTCATTTCTTCTTGCATTACTTTTGAAAAATCATCTCTGATTTTATCTAATTCTTCTATATGCTTTTTACTTGAACCTATTAAAACTCTTAATGCAGAATAAAATACATGAAAATTTTGCTCTGCAGCAAGAGGCTGATTTAAAAAGGAGAAGTGATCTCCACTACTACTCCAAGGTTGATAGTATGGGTCAAATGCTTCTATAAAACCAAAAGGCCCATAATCAAGTGTAAAACCACCAGCTGCACAGTTGTCACTGTTAAAATTACCTTGGCAATATCCAACCCTAATCCAGTTAGCTATAAGTTTTGTAAGTCTTTTTCTAAACTTTATTGCTAATAAAACTACTTTGTCTTCAAGAGATAAGTTTTTATCAATCACATCAATTTCATTACTATATTCACGTTCAATTAAGTGTAATACAATCTGTTCAAGCTCTTGCATAGCTTTTGGATGCTCATTTTTTCTAGCACGTCTTGCAAAAAGTTCAACTTGTCCAACTCTAATAAATGATGGAGCAACACGAGTAGTAATTGCAATATTTTCACTTATCATCATATCAGGATCTTTAGAATATGAACCTTGTGAAAACCAAGGTCTATCAACTGTTTCACTTTTAGAAGTATATAAACTCAAAGACCTAGATGTAGGAACTCCAAGTGAGTGCATATGCTCTTGTGCTAAAAACTCTCGAACACTTGAACGTAAAACAGCTCTTCCATCAGCTCCTCTACAATAAGGAGTTCGGCCACCACCTTTTAGTTGCATTTCCCAACGCTTGTCATTTATAACAGCTTCTAAAACAGAAACTGCTCTTCCATCACCATAGCCATTTCCTGTTTGAAAAGGACATTGCTGATAATACTCATTCCCATATATAGAAAGAGCGTAACCGCAAGCCCAACCAACTTTACTCATAGGCTTTGGAACTTGTGAAATATCTCCAGAGAACATTTTAATAAAATCAGCAGACTGTGCTAAACTATCATCAAAGCCTAATTCAGCAAATAAACTTTTACTATGTGCAATATATTCTGGATTTTTAATTGGTGTTGGATTTACAGGTACATAATGACCTGAGAAAACTTGTCTAGGGTTATGATCAGCACCATCTGCTTTTGATTGTGGATCTGCATTTAATGTCTTCATTAACGAGTAATCAGCAAATTTAGCTAAATCCTCTAGGTTTTTTATAGGTTTTTGGTTTTGTTTTATTTCATTCATATATTTTCCTTAAAATCCTATTTTTATATAAGTGTTATTTTTATATCATCATAAGATATTTTTTCATCTAGTTTCATAAATATTGGTTTTAATCTAATTTTTCCATCTTCTGAAAAATCTTCTTCTTTATTTGTTTTTTTGATTTCTTCAACTGCGGCTTTTATTAGATTAATAGTACTTAAACTTGGCATATATTTTGATATATCTAAATTTGGTTCATCTGCTTTTATTAAACTTAAGTGATTCATAATAGTTGATACAGAATAACCTACATTTTTTGCTAAATCTTGTAGCGTTGCTGAGTTTTGTATTTGATTTTTTGTTTTTATATGATTTGGCATTTTTACTTCTATTTTAGGTTCACTATCAAGTGCTACTTTCTCTTTTGCTATTTCTTTTTCATCAATAGTTCCACCAAGTCTTTGGATATATGATAATTGCATAGCATTTAATTGATTTTCTTCAAAAGACTCTATTCTTTTAGCTGCTTTTTGTGAAGCTTGCTTTATTCGTGGATCTATATTTAAAATCAAAGGATCTACACTTAGAGCATTGTCATTAAAGCCCATCAACTTTAGACCTTCAATATTTTTTATTCTTGAAAGTGCTACATAACCTTGCCCTACTTCAAACGTCTTTGATAAATCAATTTGTGCAGCATCTAAAGTCATACCTTGTGATTTATGAATAGTGATAGCCCAAGCAAGTTTTAGAGGTATTTGAGATATTTTTGCTTGAATTTTTCCTGAATCATTTTCAATTTTCCAATCTTCATATTCTACTTTTACGATATAACCATTTGAAAGTTTAACAATTGGAAGTTTTTGCTCATCTTTTGAAAAATCAATTACAACTCCTGTAGTTCCATTTATATAATACTTTTCAGGATTATTTTTAATAAACATAACAACAGCATCTTTTTTTAGCGTTAGTTCTTCTTGAACTAATGCTGATTTAAACAGCTTTTCAATATTACTCTTTGCGCCCTCACTTGTGTATTTAAAAACTTCTGCCTTGTCATCAATACTGTTTAATTCATCATTATTAATTCTATCTACATCCATATTATGAGTATAAAGTTTTGTAGGTGTAAAATCTATATCTAAATCTTTTTGCAATCTAGCATTTAAAATATCATGACTTCTTTGTGAAACCTGACCACTTCTAATCTCATCTAAAACAAAAATAAGTTGATTGTCATCTTGTCTAAACTTTTTTTGTAAATAACAAGTTTGTAAATCTAACTCTTTCCATGATGGACTTTGCCATGCGAATCTTTTTCCATCTATATTTTTTGATATTGGAGGTAACTGGAAAAAATCACCTGAAAGTATAACTTGAATACCAGCAAAGGGCTCATCACTTTGTTTAAAAGCTCTTAATATTCTGTCAATTGATGAAAAAACATTTGGTGAAACCATAGAAATCTCATCTATAATTAAAATCTTTAGTTTCTTAAATCTTGTTTGTAAATACTTTTTATCTAAAAGTAAAGAAATAAAGTTTTCATCAATACTATCTTTTATACCTAAGCTAAAATAAGAATGAATAGTTTGCCCGTTTAAATGTGAAGCAGCAATACCTGTAGGTGCTACAATAGTAGGAATAATTTTCCTAGATTTTAAATATAAAATATATTCATTTAATATATGAGTTTTACCTGTACCTGCTGATCCTGTTAAGAAAACATTTTGACCAGTTTTTAGTATTTTAAGAGCTGTTTCTTGCATTTTTTACCTAATTTGCTTTATGGTTAAAGCTTTTATATTTTGATTTTGGATTATAGCGTATATACATAATAAGAATATTTAGTCAATATAACTTCAAAGTCCTTCAATCTTATTCTTTTTATCTTTAAATATTATGTCATAGTTTTTTATGATAAAATCTTTTTACTTTTACGTTCAAGGATAAAAATGAAGGCTTATAAAAAACTTGTAGAAAAATATGAAAGAATACATCACTTATCACATATGCAATCAATTGTTTACTGGGATCAGCAAAGTATGATGCCTAAAGGTTCAAGTGATGCTAGAGCAAAAGCAATGGCAGAGTTTGGTGTAATTTTACATGAAGCATCAGTAGATAAAGAGATAGCTCTACTTTTAGATGATGCAATGGGTGAAAACTTAAATTCTATAGAAAAAGCATCATTATATGAAATGAAAAAAACATACACAAACAATACTCTTCTTCCAAGTTCACTTGTAAAAGCACAAAGTTTAGCACACTCAAGATGTAATCATATATGGATGGAACAAAGAAAAAACAATAATTGGAAAGCTTTTCAACCAAGTTTAGAAGAAGTTATAAAATTATCACGTGAAGAAGCTAGTATTAGATCAGAAATAAGCGGATTAAGTGCTTATGATTCACTTTTAGACTTATATGAACCAGGAATGAAAAGTGAAACATTGGATGATATTTTTGCAGATGTAAAAACTTGGTTACCGCAGCTTATTCAAAATATAGTAGAAAAGCAAAAATCACAAACTATTATAAAACCACAAGGAATTTTTGAAATTCAAGCACAAAAAGAGCTTGGGATAAAAGTGATGAATCATTTAGGATTTGATTTTAACAAAGGTCGAATAGATATTTCAGCACATCCATTTTGTGGTGGTGTTCCTGAAGATGTAAGACTAACTACAAGATATGATGAAAAAGATTTTGTGCAATCACTTATGGGAACAATCCATGAAACAGGACATGCATCGTATGAACAAAACTTACCACAAGATTTATTAGCTCTTCCAGTTGGACAAGCAAGATCTATGGGAATACATGAAAGTCAAAGTTTGTTTTTTGAAATGCAAATGGGAAGAAGTGCTGAATTTTTAAAATCTATTCATCCATATATTATAGAATCTTTTGGAAAGAGTGAAGCCCTAGAACTTGATAATTTAGTAAAAATTTATTCAAAAGTTGAACCTTCTTTGATTCGTGTTGATGCTGATGAAGTAACTTATGCCTCACATGTGATTTTAAGATATGAAATAGAACGTGCTTTGATAAATGGGCAAATAGAAACTTCAGATATTCCAGATATGTGGAATGAAAAAATGCAAGAAGCTTTAGGATTAAATACAAAAGGTAACTATAAAGACGGATGTATGCAAGATGTACATTGGAGTGAAGGATTATTTGGGTATTTCCCATCATATACCCTAGGTGCTATGTATGCTGCACAACAATTTAATACTGTTAAAAAGATTCATCCAAATATAAAAGAATCAATAGCAAATGGCAATTTGATGGAAACTAAATTATGGCTAAAAGAAAATATTTGGAATAAGGCAAGTATTTATTCTACAGATGAGTTAATCACAAAAGCTACAGGAGAGACTTTAAATCCTAAGTATTTTAAAGCACATCTAGAGAATAAATATTTACTCTAGTTTTAATTTTTTTCTAATAATTACTATATTATTATTTTTTTTGTTTAATTTCTTAACAAGGGGATTTATATTATTAATGGGAAATTTAAATCTAATAGGAGAATAATAATGAGTATTTCTAAAAAATTATATTCAGGATTTGGATTAATGATTTTTTTAATCATTATGTTAACAGTAATTGGTATAAACAGGGTTTCTTTTATTGATAATACTCTTTATAATATAGCTGAAGTAAATTCAGTAAAACAAAGACACGCAATAGATTTTAGAGGTAGTGTTCATGATAGAGCTATTTCTATTAGAGATGTTGTTTTATCTTTAGATAAAAACACTCTTTTATTTAAAAAATCTATTGTAGATATAAAAAAACTAGAAGATTCTTATGCTAACTCAGCAAAATTAATGGATAGTATATTTTCAAAAAAAGAAGGTATTGAAGAAAAAGAGATTGTAATTCTTAATAAAATCAATGTCAAGTGCAATGTAAAAATGTACCAATATGCAATGTAAATATGCACCACTTAATAGCTTAAATTAGCTACAACTTATTTCTAAAATACCTTCTTTTTTCTTTTGTTTTAACCTATAACTTTCTCCTTGTATATTTATAATATGTGAATGATGAATTAATCTATCTAATATTGCAGTTGTTAATGCTTCATCATTATTTAGAATCTCTTTCCATTTTGTAAAAGTGAGATTTGATGTAATAATGATTGATGAACTTTCATATCTTTTATTAACAATTTGGAAAAATAAATTTGCTTGATTTTCATTTAGTTTTATATATCCAAACTCATCAATAATTAATAGTTTTACACTTTTAATTATTCTTGAAAAATAGTTTTCTAATTTTCCTTGACTCTGAGCAGCTTCTAGTTGAAATAATAAATCATTCATTGTAATAAATTTTGTTCTTATTCTTTTTTGTGTTGCTACATAGCCAATACTTTGTGCTAAATGTGTTTTTCCTACTCCTGATGGTCCAAAGAATAATATGTTTTGTGTTTGTTCTATAAATTGCAATGTAGCTATTTCATTAATTTGTACTTGATTTACGGATGAACTTTTATAATCAAACATATCTAGTGTTTTTACCTTAGGAAACCCTGCCATTTTTAAAAGCATGTCTTTACTAGATTTTATTCTTCCTTCTTTTTCTAATTCGAATAGCTTTAGTAGATATTTACTATAAGATAATTTATCTTTTGCTGCAGTTGCTGAAATACTTTGATAATGTTCTAACACTCTTGGTAGTTTAAATACCTTACAATGCTCTTGTATTTGATCATGAAGCATTTTGATTACTTTGTATTAATACTTCATCATAATCACTTAATTGTGTGAAATATGATATATCTATATCAATTTTATTCTCAATATATTTTACATTGTTATTTCTGGAAATATGTTTTACTAAAGGTATATTTTTATTAAAATATTTCAGCTCATCTTGAAGTAAGGTAAAAGGCTTTTGTTTTGTTGTTGCATGTATTCTTTCATTTGCTTTATTTAACCATGCAAATAAATATGTATTTAATAATGATACATCAATAACAACTCCACTTCCTTGTAGTTTTGCTCTTAATGGTATATAAAAATTCTCTTTTAAATATCTATTAAATCTTTCAACTTTGCCTTTTGTTTGTGCTCGATATGGTTGGCATACTTTTGCTATAAATCTATGTTTTGCAAATTCTAAGAATCTTTCATTAAATCCATGTTGTTTTACACCATATTTATCTCTTTTTATAATAACACTTTTTAAGTTATCATATAACAATGTTTGTGGTATCCCTCCAAAGTATTCAAATGCTTTTAGATGACAGTCTTGCCAAGTATCTTGTTTCATATCAGATGTAAAATATACAAAGGTTGCTCTACTATAACCCAATGTCATTACAAAGCCATATATTGGGCTTTTACCACTTCTTATTATTGTCCAATCTACTTGTCCTTGAAACCCAGGTTCTGTTTCAAATCTTATTATTTCTTGTTTTTTATGTTTAGGGTTTAATGATGCTAAGTAATATTGTAATACTCTAATTTTACCTTCATATCCATATTCACAAATCTCTTCATAAATTACACTTGATGGTATTTTATTTGGTAATGCTTGATTTACTCTTGATATAATATATTCTTTATATTTATCCAAATGTGATTTATAAGATCTCTTTTTATACTCAATCTTTTCATCTTGTTTTAATCTTTTCGAAATGGTTCTTCTATCAATTCTTGTAATCTTTGATATTGATCTTATGCTATGACCTTGTTTTTTTAATGTATGTATCACTACAAATTCCTCATTTGTTATCAAGAATTCTCCTAGTTTTTTTCTAGTTAAATTCTATCTTTTATGTGGTACATTTTTACTTTGCACTACTGGTGTATTTTAGCATTGCATTTAACAATCAAAGAAGTTGAGAAAAAAACTATGCCTTTAGTAAAAGAGATAATTAACTCAAAACTTTCAGGAAATCACGAAAAAGCTCTTAATTTACTTACAAATCAAGCAAGTCCACTTTTTTCAAAATGGTTAAATGTGATTAATGAATTTATTGATTATCAAGAGGCAAAAAATCAAATAGCAACTCCACAAGCAAGAGATGTTGCAAGTAGTTTTTCTATTTTAATGATTACAGTTTTAATAATTTCATTAATTTTAGGTTCACTTGTTGCTTATTTCATTTCAAAACAATTATCAAGTTCTGCTTGTACTATTCAAAATGGCTTACAAGAATTCTTTTCTTTCTTAAATAAAGAAAAAGAATCAACAGCTTTAATTACTCTAAATACAAAAGATGAATTTGGTCAAATGGCTAAGGTAATTAATGAAAACATACAAAATACAGAAAATCTTATTGTTCAAGATAATGAATTAATTGAAGATGTAAAAAGAGTTGTAAATGAAGTTAAAAAAGGTAAATTAAATGAAAAAATACTTAAATCAACTCAAAATCAAAACCTTGAAGAATTAAAAAATAGTTTTAATGAAATGCTTGAAAATACAGCAAAAAATGTTTGTGAAGATATAAATAAAATAACAAAAATCTTAGATAACTTTGCTAGTCTTGACTTTAAAGATAGAGTAGAAAATGATAATGGAATTGTTTCAATGGGACTAAATAATTTAGCTCAAATTATTAATGAGATGTTAGTTGAGAATAAATCAAATGGTTTAACGCTTGATAATAGCTCAAATATTTTACTTAAAAATGTTATTGAACTAAATAAAAGTTCAAGTGAAGCTGCAACTTCTTTAGAACAAACAACAGCCGTTTTAAATGAAATAACAACAAATATAAGAAATAATACGCAAAATATTGGGAAGATGTCTTCTTATTCAAATAGTGTAACAAAATCTGCAAATGATGGTGAAAAACTTGCTAATCAAACTACTGTTGCTATGGATGATATAAATACACAAGTTAATACAATAAATGAAGCAATTAGCGTGATTGACCAAATTGCATTTCAAACAAATATCCTTTCACTAAATGCAGCAGTTGAAGCAGCAACTGCTGGAGAAGCTGGAAAAGGCTTTGCCGTTGTTGCACAAGAAGTACGAAACTTAGCAAATAGAAGTGCAGAAGCTGCACATGAAATAAAAACAATTGTTAAAAATGCTACAGATAAAGCAAATCATGGAAAAGAAATTGCCAGTCATATGATAGAAGGATATAAAGAATTAAATGAAAATATATCATTAACAATAAATTTAATCTCGGATATCGAAACATCAAGTAAAGAGCAACTTTCAGGAATAGAACAAATTAATCAAGCAATAAATCAATTGGATCAACAAACTCAACAAAATGCAAAAATAGCTTCTCAAACTCATGAAGTAGCAGAAACAACAGATAAGATTGCAAAATTAGTTGTAAGTAGTGCAAATGAAAAAGAGTTTATTGGTAAAAATGAAGTAACAGTAAAAATTGATTTTTAATATTAGAAAGATTTGGGAATCTTATGAATCCCAAACTTTCTTTTTTACTGCTCTAACTCTCAACCTTACATAATCAGCACTCCAACCATCTATCTCATTATATTGAGTTGGTTTTAATATTTCTTTTACTTCTTTTTTAAATATTACTTTCTGTTCATCACTTAAATTTTCTGTTATACCATTTGCAAATACATCTAGCCAATTTGTAATATCATCAATTGGTGTTGGTCTTGGTATTAGTTCTATATATTCTACTTTAAAGCCATTGTTTTCTAAAAGCACTTTATAGTCTGTATCTTTTAAAAAAATCCAAGGATTGTTAAAATTTCCCCATGAAGAATGATTATCAAAAACTTCTTTCATAGCATCAGTTAGACTTTTTATATTTCCATATCCTCCAAATTCAGCTACAAACCTACCCTCTTTTTTTAAAGCTTTATGTATTTTTTGAATTGCAAGTTCACTATTTTTGACCCAATGTAATACTGCATTTGAAAAAACAGCATCAAACTTATTTTCAAAATCTAAATTTGTAGCACTCATTACTTTTGCATCTATTCCTTTAGATTTTGTTTTTTTAATCATTTCTTCACTTAAATCAACACCAATAACTTCAACCCCAGATTTTTTAATCTCTAAAGCTAAAGTTCCCTCACCACAACCTAAATCCAAAATATTTTCACCTTCTTTTGGATCTAATAACTCTACTACAGGTAAAGCTAAATTTGATACAAAATCAGCGTGTTTTTTGTATTTGTTTGGATTCCAATCATTTGATTCTTTCATATTTTTCCTTTTGTAAATTTTAAGTATTTTACAAGAACTAAAAATAGAAAGGTACAAGTAATCTTAGATTTTGTGTCGGAATTCTTTAGGTGTTTGTTTGTGGTATTTTTTAAATTGAGAAATAAACCATGAAACAGTAGAGTATCCACAAGTTGTAGATATATCTGAAATACTTTTATCTGTATTGTTTAAAAGTAAAACTGCTTTTTCTAATCTTTTTGTGTCTAGCCATATTTTTGGAGTTTGATTAAACTCTTTTTTGATATATCTTCTTATCTTATTTTCTGATAGTCTTGTTATACTACACATATCATCAAGGGTTTGAATAAGGTCTATATTTGATTCTAAAATATATTTAATTCTATCTTGACTTGTAGCTAAAATAGAGTTAAAAAAAGAGTACATCTGTTTTTTATTGTGTTTTATTGCTTGTAAAAATATCTCTTCAATTTTAAGCTTTAAAAGATTTTCATTAAAATCAACTTTTAAATACTCTTGAAATATCTGTACACTATTTTCAAATAACTTATCACTTTTATAACTTGCTTTTACAGTACTTTGTTCATCTTTTGTATTAATTTTAATATTGTATTTGTTTATAAAATCAAAAATAAACTTATCATCAAAATATACTAATAATGATTTATATTTAGAATCATCAGCAACTCTTTCACTCATATAATAGTTATTTTGAGTAAGAAAAAAAACATCAGTTTTTTCTATATTAACATCTTCACTACTAAGATGTATCACTTTTGAACCTTCAAGCATAATTCCCATACTATGCATAGTTGTTCTAGCATATACATTGGAGTTTTGTGTTTTACTAATATAATTTAAGCATAATAAATTATCTATTTTTAAAAGATTTGGATATTTATTTTCTATAAAATAATTTGGTACTACATATGTCAAAAGTATTTTCCCTTATAAGTATTTGCTTAATAGTAAATATATCTAAAAAAGTTTTAACTCTTACCCTAGGCCATTAATCACAGAAGCTTATGAGACTGTGAAAGAACTAAAGCCATTGATAACAAGAAATTAGCTAAAATATAGTTATCAAAGATTAACAAAAAGGCCTAACATGCCGAACTACAAAGAA
>NYWO01000006.1 GCA_002685075.1 Arcobacter sp. | reverse complement strand
CTAATTGCTGTATCAAATTTTGATAATTTAATTAAATCCTGTAAATACTTATTCAATCGTTTCTCCTTCTATAAAAAACTCAAATGGATTTTTTGAAGCTGTTATTATAGCTGTTAATTTATTTTTTTTCAAATATTCTGAAAGAAGTCCTTCTAGCAAGTTGCTAAAGTATCTTTCACTCTCATAATGTCTTATATCAATTAATGAAATACCTCTAGCTTTTGCTTCCATTGCATCGTGATATTTTATATCACCTGTTAAGAAACAATCAGCTTTTACTTCATTTATTAAAGACATCCCTGAACCTGTAACTATTGCTACGGTTTGAACAAAATCATTACATCTTACTGTTTTTGTAGTTTTAAGTGATAATTTTTTTGATATATGTTTTACTAAATCATTAAACCTCATATTTACATTTGAATATGATATAAATTCATCAGTATTTTCAAGCTTTAAACCTAAAATTTCACTAACAACATATTTATTTAAATGCGTTTTATCTATATTTGTATGCATTGAGATTAAAGATATATCTTTTTTAATTAACTTTTGTAATAATTTCGAACTATAAGAGTCATAATTAACTCTTTTTAATCCTTTAAAGATTAAAGGATGATGTGTAATAATTAAAGAATTTTCTTCAACTTCTTCAACTAATTCTTCATCTAAATCAATACTAATATATATTTTTTTTATTTCATCATTAAAAGAACCTACAAGTAAACCTGCATTGTCCCATTTCTCTTGCAAAGCAAAAGGTGATAGCTTATCTAAATAAGTATATATATCAAGAACCTTCAAAAGTAAACCCTAAACAAATAATTCTGGATTATTTGTTTTTAATTTTTCTAAAGCTTCTTTAGAAGATTTAGTATTAACTCTTGCTAACCTTTGAGGTTCTTGGCTCTTATATAGAACAGCACAACCTTGAGATAATTCTCGTACCTTTAAAATATAATTTTGTCTTTCAGTTACAGAAATAGCTTTTCTTGCATCTAAAGTATTAAAAGCATGTGATGCAATCATACATTGATCATATGCAGGAAGAGGAAGTCCATTTTCTAAACACACTTTACACTCATTAAAAGCATCATCAAAATGCTTAAATAACATATCAACATCTGCTACTTCAAAACTATATTTAGAAAACTCATATTCACTCTCTTTGTGAACATCTGCATATGTAGTAATACCATGTGCATTTTCATTCCAAACAATATCAAATACAGAGTCAACACCTTGTAAATACATTGCAAGTCTTTCTGTTCCATAAGTGATTTCAACAGCAACAGGATCACAAGGAAGTCCTCCTACTTGCTGAAAGTAAGTAAATTGAGTAACTTCCATACCATCAAGCCAAACTTCCCAACCAAGACCCCAAGCTCCAAGAGTTGGAGATTCCCAGTTATCTTCTACAAATCTAACATCATGCTTAGATAAATCTAAACCTAAGAACTCTAAAGATTGTAAATATAAGTCTTGAATATTATCAGGACTTGGTTTGATTAAAGTTTGAAACTGGTAATAAGCTCCTAACCTATTAGGGTTTTCACCATATCTTCCATCAGTTGGTCTTCTACTTGGTGCTACATAAGCTGTTGACCAAGGAGTAGAATCTAAACTTCTTAAAAGTGTTGCAGGATGAAAAGTACCAGCACCTGCTGGAATATCATAAGGTTGTACAATATTACATCCTTGATTAGCCCAAAACTCTTGTAGTTTTAATAGAATTTGCGAAAATGTAACCATCTATTTAATTCCTAATTATAAATTTGATCTGTATTTTATTATAGAATCACTTCTATTTCTTTAGAATCTGTTTCAACTTTTTTAGCTTGAACGATTCTATCTTCTTTTAATTTTATAGCTAATTCTTTATCAGAAATTGCAAGTATTTGCATTGCAAAGTATGCTGCATTAATTGCACCTGATTTTCCTAATGCTAGAGTTCCTACAGGCATTCCAGCTGGCATTTGAACAGTTGAAAGCATTGCATCCATTCCATCCATAGCTCCACCTTTCATTGGAACTCCAATAACAGGTTTAGTTGTAATTGCTGCAAGTGCTCCAGCTAGGTGTGCAGCCATTCCAGAAGCAGCAATAAATGCAACAGCACCTTTTTCTTCTGCTTCTTTTATATAATTTTTAGTCCTTGAAGAAGACCTATGTGCTGAAGATATAATAAGCTCATATCTTACATTAAACTTTTCAAAAGTATCAACACAATGCTTCATAATTTCATAGTCACATTTACTACCTAAAACAATTGATACGAAATTCATTTTTAAATCCTTGCTTTTATATAAAAAAAGGATTATATCAAAAAGTATCTAATAGTTTTATAATCTTCGATATTTTCACTCTTTGCCATGATTTATATTTATATAAAATCAAAGAATCATTGTCATAAATAAACTTAGATAAAGACTTAGATTTGTCTTTAATTTTTACAATTTTTAGATGTTTATAATACTTTGTTTTTTCATTAATTTGAGTATCTGTTGATAAAACAATAGTTGGTATCATAAAAGCATCTGAGATATGAAAAGTTGAAGTATCAGTAGTAATAATTGAATCCATATTAGCAATTATATATATAAAATCATTTATTGTTTTTGACTCTTTTGATAAATTTACAAATCTATCATCAGCAATTTTTGAATCAATATTTAACGTTGATACTACTGTATATCCATCCGTTTTAGATAATATCTTCTTTAACATTATAGAAGCTATATTTTGTGGAATTGTTTTATTAGCACTTGCAGAAAAAGGATGGAATAAAAGAACTTTGCCTTTTACTTTTAAAGACTGTACTTTTTCTTCTAAAGTTTTTGAAACTTTTATATTATCAATATTTAATTCATTATATTTCTTTAAAGGTGATACTGATTTATAATCAATACCAAACTTATATAACCATGCATCAACAATATTTAAAGTATCAAAGTATGAAGATTTTTCCATTACTGAACTATTATCAATAAAATAATCATATGTACAAAGTTTTTTACTTGTAATACTTAATGGTGCTACATTATTTATAAACTTTTGTTTTAGGTAAATTTGTTTATCTCTTGAATAAAAACTATTATTTGAAGCATTAATATATATATCCATTGTAACACTTTTATAAAGTTCATTTAATTTATTATATAAAATCCTCAAAGCAGTACAAGAAGATATTATTTGGCTAATGTTTTTACCCACTCCACCTATAATAACAATAGATATCTCTTCCTTAGCTTTGTTAATTAATTGTTTATAAATATCAACTTTTCCTAACTCTTCAAATAATAAAAGTATCTTTTTTTCATCTCTAACAAGATTTTCATCAATTCTATCTTTAAATGTTAAAGACCTAAGGTATTCATCTTTATTACTTATGCCTAATTCAATAGGAAAAGATTCTAAACTTCTTACATTATTTTCTTTTAAAAGTCTAGTAGTATATTTATCTTTATCTACATTTTTAAATACTCTTTTTAAATCAAAAAAATCTTTTTCACTTGTAATATAAACAGTATCATTTTCTAAGTTTGATGGCGTTTTAAACTTGTAATAGTTTACTAAACTGCCATCAGTTGTTTTTATATTAATATTTTGAGAAACTCTAAAAAAAATCATAAGCTTCGCAATAATTATAATTCAGTATTTTCAGTTCTTAACATTGTTAAATAAGGTAAAGTTCCTGGTAATTGAATTTTATTTGTATTTCCACTATGAACTGATTCTAATTCTTTATTTGTTTCAGTTAAAATTTTTTTAAAATTAATATAATAAACTCCATCTTCTTTTTTATAAATTTTACCAATTTCATTTTCACACTCTTGGATATTACTATTTCTTGGAGGGAAGATTTCAATATCTTGGTTTGGATAAACTTTATACTTACACATAAAGTGTTTTTCATCTTCAGTTATAAGTCCAGTAACTTCATAAGAACCTTTTGAAATTGCATAATCATGATTTTGAGAATCTAATTTATCAAATGGTCTATGAACTAAATAGGCATCTGTAAACCCTCTATTTTTTGTAGTATGAAGTTCTCTTTGATATTTATCTGCATTAAAAGTACCTGCATAATAATCATCAATTGCTTCTCTATATGCATTTGCTGTTACTGCTGCATAATATGGAGACTTAGTTCGTCCTTCAATTTTAAGAGAATCAACAGCTCCTGAATCCATAATTTCTTGAATATGTGAAGCTAAATTCATATCTTTTGAGTTAAAGATGTAAGTTCCAACACCTGGATCTTCTTCAAGTCTGAATAATGTATTTTGATTTTCACTTTCTGCATAAAGCGTATAATCAAATCTACAATCATTTGCACATGAACCTCTATTTGGTACTCTTCCACTTTGTACTGCTGAGATTAAACATCTTCCTGAGTAAGCAAAACACATAGAACCATGTACAAAAATCTCTATTTCCATATCTGGTAAATGTTTTTTAATTTGCATTACATCTTTTAATGAAATCTCACGTGCTACAACAATTCTTTTTACACCTAAATCCCAAAATACTTGTGCATCTAAATAATTTAATACATTTGCTTGTGTTGATAAATGCACATCAATATCAGGAGCTATTTCTCTACATAATTTAACAACTCCTGGAGCTGCAACAATAAAACCATCAGGTTTTAAAGCAGCCATATTTTCAATATGTTTTTTTAGTAAATCAATTTGTGAATTAAATGGAAATCCATTTATTGTTGCATATACTTTTTTGCCACGTGCATGGGCATAATCAATACCTTCTTTAAAAGTTTCAAAGGTAAACTCTTTTCCTGCTCTAATTCTTAAACTAAAGTGACTAACTCCTGCATAAACTGCATCAGCCCCATAATTTATAGCAATTTTTAACTTTTCTAAATTTCCTGCGGGTGATAATAATTCTACTTTTTCACTACTCATTATATTTCCTTAATAATCTTTATCATTTATATTTTTAAAATTTCGCAATTATACCTAAATTTTTTATAATTTTAATATCAAACTATTTTACTCAACTTTTACAATATTAATATATAATAATATACAATATTAAAAAAAGGATCAAAATGAAAAAGATTATACTATCAAGCTTACTTACAAGCTTACTTTTAAGTGCTGCAGATTTACAAAGTACTGGTATTGAAGTTGCATATACAGATTCAAATGATGAAGATAAAACTATTGTAATTAAAAGAGAAACACCAGAAAATTGTAAAACAGTAAAGTTTTCTCCTAAAAATATTTTAGGTGGTAATTTAGTTGATGCGAAAGTACCTGAAAATTGTAAAACTACAGTTATTACTTATTTAGGAAAGATATCTCCTATTAAGTTTTCACCTAAAATTGAAACATATGGAGAAGTTGAAGTTTTAGAATTTATGGATAAAGCAAGTGACAATGAAAACATGCTTTTAGTTGATTCAAGAACTGTTGATTGGTATTTAAATCAAACAATTCCAAGTGCAATAAATATCCCATTTATCCATTTAAATAAAGGTCAATATCCTGATGATTTTTTAGATGCACTAGATACAATTGGTGTTGAAGTTACAGAAAATGGCTATGATTTTACAAATGCTAAAGAATTATTACTATTTTGTAATGGTGTTTGGTGTGGACAGTCACCTTTATCAATGAAAAACTTAATTTCTATTGGATATCCAGAAGAAAAACTTAAATGGTATAGAGGTGGAATTCAATCTTGGTTAAGCTTAGGACTTCCTAGCATTAAACCTAACTAGTAAGAAAGCTTTTTAAAAGCTTTCCCACTCATCATCATCTTTAGACGGCTTTGCTTCAATTATTTTAGTTGGAGCAGTTTTTAAAGGTCTTTGAGTTCTAAGGTCATTAATTTTTTCTTCTCTTTGTATAGTTGGCATAACTTTTGTAACTTTTTCTACAACATTATCTTTTTTAATTTGGTTAAGAGATTTAAATACTTCTAGTGTTGCTTTATCTAAATCTAATGAATACTCTTTTAATAAATCATTATCTGCATTTTCTTTACATGTTTCATTTATATAATTTTGAACATTATTATGAACATCATTATGATATTGTTTTAAGTTCTTCCAATTTGTATTTTTAGTAAACTCTTTTGCATTTTTTTCTTGCTCAACAATCCATTTACCTAAATCACAATCTGTTGGTTTAGTAACAGTCCAAGCATTTTTTGTATTTCCGATTTTTTCAAAGTTTGTATTTTTAAATTGAATATGATCATTTTTTAATTTTGAAATTTTAAATACTAAATCAATATCTGCAATTTCATTTGCTGTAGATTCATTAAAGTTTGCTCTATCTGCAATTTTTAATAAGTTTTCAGATAAACCAGAAACTTCATTTGCTAAATTACTAATAGTTGTAGCAGAACTTGCATTTACTTGAGTTGCTCGATCAAGTGCATTTACAGCATCATTTATTTGAATAATTCCACTCTCTTCTTCAACACTTGCAGTTGAAACATCTTCTATTAATTCTATTGTTTTATTAATATTATTATTAAGCTTTGTATATCCACCAATCATATCATTAGCAATAACTTTTCCTTCATTTGCTTTTGATGTTGCAGATTCAACAATATCTTTTATCTCTTTAGCAGCTTCAGCAGATCTACTTGCAAGATTCCTAACTTCAGCAGCAACAACAGCAAAACCTTTTCCAGCTTCGCCAGCAGTTGCAGCTTCAACTGCTGCATTTAATGAAAGAATATTTGTTTGGAAAGCTATTTGATCAATTACTGTAATCGCATCATTAATTGAACTAACTTGCTTATCGATATCTTCCATTGCTTGAGTAGTTCTTGAAGCTAGTTTTTCACCTTCACTAGATGAAATTTGTAAGTCACTTGCAAGTGATGACATTTCTTGAACTTTATGTACATTTGATTTTACAATAGATGTAACTTCTTCTAAAGCAGCTGCTGTTTCTTCTAATGAAGCTGCTTGCTCATTTGCTGAACCAGATAGACTATTAGCTGATGTTGATAAAATATTTGTGTCTTCATTTAGTTTTTTACCACTTGCAACAATCATTGATAAGAATTCTGAAACAGTAACACCAATTAATCTAGTACTTGAATTAATTGAAGAGATAATACCACTTACTTCACTTGTTGTATTATTTTTATCTACAGTAAAATCAGAACTTCCGTATCTTAATAAAGTGTTATTTAGAACACTTAAGTTTTCATTTGTTTTTTCAATCATTGTATTAATTGAATTCTTTAATTCTTGTATTTGAGGATTCATTGAATTTTTCTCAACTTTGTATACATAGAATCCATTATTTACTTTTGAAATAACATTGTCAACTTCTTCAATTACTTTAGCATCTAATTCAACACCCTCTCTTAGTTTTCTAATATAACTATTGAAACTATCTACTAGTTTTCCAACCTCATCATTTGATGATTTTTGAATTTCTTCAGTTTTTGAGTCTGTATTATTCATATCTTCAATAGTATCACTTAAATTAGAAAGTGGTTTAATAATTGCTTTATTAATTAAGAATGAATAAACTATATATACTAATATTATTGCAATAAGTGAAAAAATTATAATACTAGTTATGATATTGCTTATCTCTTCAGATGTTTGTTTTCTCATTAATGAAATATCAGCTTCAATATCATCAACATAAACACCAGTCCCAATTATCCAATCCCATTGAGGAAATTTTTGGACATAAGAAAACTTTTGAACAGGAGCATCAAAATTAGGTTTTGGCCACATATATTTTACTAAGCCACCATCAGCATTTTGATTTGCTACAACAGAGAACTCTTTAAATAAATATTTTCCAGCTTTATCTTGAACATTTGATAAATCTTTACCATCTAAACTAGGTTTAATAGAGTGCATAATCATTTTAGGATGAGAATCATTAATCCAGAAATATCCATCTTTACCATATCTCATTTTACTAATTGTTTTTAAAGCCTCTTCTTTGATTTTTGAAGAAACATCAGCGACATATTCACCTGTTCCTATAACCCAATTATATTCTTTAAATAATTTAACAAAAGAAACTTTTGGTTGTGGAGTTTCAAACCCTGGTTTAGGCCATACATAATCAACAAAGCCCTCACCTTTTGCTTTTGCAACAGCTGCAAATTCTTTAAAAATTTGTTTTCCACCTTTATCTTTATAATTAATAAGGTCTTTTCCATTTAACTGTGGCTTAATTGGATGCATTACGATTACTGCATCAGTATCATTAATCCAAAAATATCCTGTTTTTCCGTATCTACTCTCTTCAACAATAGTTTTTAATCTAAACTTTAATGCATCTTCAGAAAGAACATCTTTTAATTTATTATACTCACCTTCTAAAATAGAAAATAAGAAATTCGTTTGAGTTTTTAAATCATCTTGAACTTCTATTTTAATTTTTTCAATAGATGTTCTTTTATGATAAGCCTCAACTGTTTTCATAGCTAATGAGATGTAGTTTTTTAACTCATCTTCTTTTTTAGCGTAAGAATCTTTTTTATATCTATCAACATTTTCATGAGAAAATTCATTTATTGAATAAATAGATTGAATTGCTATAGATAAAGATACTAATAATATTGTACATAATGCCAGTATTAATAACTTTACCTTTATAGACATATTTTTAAACATGACATTCTCCATTATTTTTTAATCTTATTCTTGTATAATACCTATTAAAGCTTAATATTGCAAGAAATATTTATATTATTTAATTACTATTTTAAGAAATTTTATTTAATAATCTAATCTTTTACTAATATATCATTTATATCATTAACAATTGAAATATCAACTTTTTTGTTCTTTGCCATATCTTTTAATATATCAATTGCTTCACTTTTAGAATAAGCAAGTCTATAAGACTTTTTTTGAGTTAATGAAGTGTAAATGTTCACACTTCCTAATAATCTATCTTTTAAACCCATATCTTTTGCACTTATATTAAAAGGATATCCACTTTCATCAAGTAATTCTTGAATTTTGCTATTACATAAAGCAATATCATTAAAGCCCATTATATTACTTAATATCTTTTTATTATGATATGGATATGCTTTTATTTCTTCATATTCCTCATCACTTAATTTATTTTCTTTTTGCAAAATATTTAAAGGTATCAATAATTTACCTATTTTACTCATAGATGCAGAAATTAAAAAAGTATATTTATCTTTATGTTCGAATTCATAAAAATCACACATCTTTTCACAGTTTGAAATAAAAGAAGAATCTCTATCTAAAATATCAAAAAATATTTTTGTAATATTTAATACATCTTCAAAATCTAATGCTGTAGTAAAATCATGTAAATTATTGAAAATAAATTGCAAGATATCATTTTCACTTTGTATGTCTATCCAAAAATCTATACTTTGACTAAAATCTAAAAATATTTTTGAAATATTTTGATCAAATATTTTGTTACTATTTTCTTTTACATAAGTAAGTATATCTTTTCTATTTCTAATCTTTTTTTTTGATAAGTCAAATTTTTCATCTAAAGTATGAGAGAAATTTAATATCTTAGAGAATANAGGTATCTCTTCTTCTTTTAATCCAAAAACTCCACTTCCATCTATTTTCTCATTTTGGTATTTTAATACATTNTTTTGATTAGAAAGAAAAGGGAANTTTTTTATTTTTTCTTCGCTTAAATTAAAATACTCTTCATTCTTTATTTTTNCTTCATGTAATGCNATATCATGACATAAACAATANGCACATAAATCAAACATCTCTTTAGGATTAAGATTTAGTTTTTGGCCTATCTTTAAAGATAAGAAAGCAATTCTTTTTGAATGATTAGCTGTAGTATTGTTATATTGTGATTCTACAAAATCTAAGGTATGTGATGTTGATAATAAGAAATTATTTAGATTAAATGCTAGTTGTTTTTTCTTGTCCATTTATAGTCCTATAATGAGTTTTTATTTCATTATATTACTATAAATGCACCTATGTATATATTAAAATTACTTAAGTTAATTACTCTTCATCAAATAATTCACTAATTGCTTCGACACTTGTATCAGTCATATCTAAATCAATATGTGCAGCATCTTTAACCTCAACAAGCTTTACATCTAAACCTTGTGTTTTCATTTTAGAATAAAATTCTTTTGTAACACTTGGTTTTGATATTTTATCTTTTGTTCCATAAATCATAATATACTTTGCATCTTTATTCATTTTATCTAAAACATCAATTGCCAAAAGATGGCTTTCACTAGCATAATCAGGTCTTTCATATCTTCCTGCAACTAATACAACATTTTTTAATAAACTGTTATTTAATCCAGCTAAAGATCCACTCATCATTGCCCCAGCAGAGTGTCCTACTATTGTAATCTCTTTGCTTTCATATTTTTCTTTTAAAGCCATTACAAGTTTTTCTATAAACTTTACATACTCTTTTGTAGCTGCTTGGTGATTATATTCTTTACTTCCAATAGATTTTAATTTATTTAATGAAGAGTTTGAATAACCAGGAAGAGCAACAGCAATAGTACTTACATCTGTTGACATATTTAAATTTTCTGCAAAAGGTGCATATCTACCTAATACATTACTTCCTTCATCCCATGTTCCATGAACAATAATAATTAATCTATCATTATCATCACCTTCAAACATTGCATAATTTATACACTCTCCACCTGCATAAATATAGCCCTCACCTTTATCACTACACTCTTGATTTGTAACAGTTTTCGAAAATAAAAAACTTGTTGAAAAAAGCATTGCTGCAATTAAAATATTCTTTAACATAATTTACTCCTTAATAGTATTTAATTTAAATATATGAATAATTCATTTATAATAAAATATTATAACTTAAGGAGAGGTTTTGTTAAAGAATAAATTTTTAAAAATAGGCGTACTTTTTTCGTGTTTATTTTTATCTAATATTCAAGCAATGAATTTAGATGAGCTTAAAAAAGATGCATTAAAAGAAGTAAAAGTAATCAATACTAAAGACCTAGTAACTCTTTTAGAAAAGAGTCCTAATACAAAGATAATTGATGTAAGAGAAAAAGATGAGATATTAAGACAAGGTGGTTATATAAAAGCCAACAAAGTTACAAATATTTCAAGAGCAAATTTAGAGTTTTTAATTCAAGAAGAAGTTAAAGAGAATGAAACTTTTGTTATTCACTGTTTTAATGGTAACAAATCACTTTTTGCAGCTAAAAGATTAAAAGATTTAGGCTATAAGAATGTGCTTTATTATCAAGATAGTTTTAAAGTATGGAAAGAACAAAATCTTCCCATTTCTTCAAAAGATTTTGTTCTAGATTCATTTTTATATAATCCTGTTAAAGAAATTTCTAAAGGTGTTTATACTTCAATAGGTGCAACTCAACCTGCAACATATGAAAACTCTGGACATAATAATAATTTAGGTTTTGTAATTGGTGATAAATCAATTTTAGTTTGGAATGCTGGAGCTAATTATCTTCTTGCAAAAAGTTTTCATGAAGAAATTAAAAAAATTAGTAATAAACCAATTAAATATGTTGTTTTAGAAAACTCACAAGGTCATGCAATGCTTGGTTCTTCATATTGGAAAGAGCAAGGTGCAATTATTGTTTCTCATGAGATTGCTAAAAAAGAGATTCTTCAAAAAGGTGAAAATATTCTTTCTAGACATAAAAGAACTTATAAAGATAAAGCACTTGCAACTAAAGTAGTAATTCCTGATGAAACTTTTAAAGATAGTATGAGTTTTGACTTAGGAAATAGAATTGTAGAAGCAAAGTATTTTGGTTATGCACATGAGCATAGTGATATTGCTATTTGGTTAAAAAAAGAGAAAATTTTATTTGCAGGGGATTTAGCTTTCCATCAAAGAATGCTACCCATATTTAAAATTACAGATACAAGAAAATGGCTAGAAGCTTGGGAAAAACTTGCACGATTAAACGCCCAAATTGTAATACCAGGACATGGTGATGTAACAGATATGCCAACAGTTACAAAATATACAAAAGGTTATTTAGAATATATGAGAGAGAAAATAGGTGATGCTTTAGATGAGGGAAAAGAAGCTTATGAAGTAGATCAAACACCATATGCACATTTAGATACTTTTAAAGAACTAGCAAGACAAAATGCTTCAAGACTTTATGAAATGATGGAGTTTGAAGAGTAGAATTAAAATTAAATTATAAATCCTTTTTGGATTTATAATTTTTTATAAATTTAATATGAAAATCTAATAAGGTGTAATACCAATAAAACCTTCAACTTGTTTTTCAATAGCTTCAACAATACCAGCTTGAACATAATTTATATCATCTATAAAATCATCTTCAGTCCATTTCATACTTTCCATTGTATTTCTACAACCATAAAAATCTACATCATACTCCATTAAAGATTGAATTCTTTTAATAGTATTTGCATCTCCATCTTTTTTAATATGTCTCATTCCAGGACCATAAGTAATAACTACAACTTTTAAAGTTTCTGCTGGATACTCTTTTAAAATATTATAAATAGTCCCAATAATATGATTTGTCTTTTCAACATCGGCATCATACAATCTAACAACTAATTTTCGCGGATCATCAAATGTTGGTTGTGGATCTGAAAATGTAGACTCAGCATAAGAGAATATTGTAACTAGTAATATTAAGATTATTTTTTTCATTAATTATCCTTTTTTCTAACTTGAATGTCTTTTTGTATTTTACCATCATTTAAAACTCTACAATATAAACCTCTATGATGTTTTACTAAAAAGGGTAATTCTTTACCAAAAACTGCCAAGTGGTTACAGATTGTACAAGCTTGAGTTATTTCTAACTCAACCTCTCCTACTCTTAAGATAGTCCCTACTTTGTATTCATGTGGATCAAAATCAAATAATATATTCTCACCAAAGCTTCCAAATTCTAAATCTATTCCATTTTCTCTTGAAATATCATAAGCTTTCAAACCAACAACCATTACTGATTTCTCTTCATCTTTTCCAGCAAATTTATCGTTTTTTATTCCAAAACCTTTTATTGTTTCTAGTTCTTTTACAATAGGTCGTGGAAGTCCAGATGAATTTTTATCTGCAGAAAAAATTTCTATTACTTTTCCAATATTTTTCATTTATTTTTATTTTCCTTTAATATCAACAAAAAATCTCTTTTATTCCAAGAGCCTGGATATTTATTTTCAAGTTTTCCATCATTATTTAAAGCAAAAAATGTTGGTGTCATTCCTCTATAACCTTTTGCAAGATTAAAAGGTAAAGATACATCTTCAATATCAACTTTTAAAAAGATAAAATCTTTTTGTACTTCTTCTTCCACATCACTCAAACTAAGTACTTCTTTATCCATTTTTTTACAAAAATGACATGTTTTTGATGTTGCATAAACAAGTATTTTTTTATTTGTTTTTTTTGCCTCTTTCAATAACTCATTTTCATTAAAGTTATTTGATAAAATCCTTACTTTTTTTGGATTCTTTTTTAATCTTTCTTTTTTATAATTCATAAAATAAATTGCTAAGTTTGATATATCCTCATCACTTAATTTATAATCAACAAACTCTTTTTTATCATAATACTTAATAATTGATGGTTCACAAATACTATTATTAATATCTGGATTTTTAAGATAGCTTTTTAAAAACTCTTCAATCTCGATTTGTTGCATTTCAGAATCTTCTTTATCACCTATATGTTTAGGACTATCAATCATTGCATAAGCTAGCATATTTACAGTTGGTATTGTAAGGTTTAAAAGTTTATTCTCTTTTTCAAAAAAATTTGTTTTTAATATTTTCATATCAATAAAATTACCATGACAAGATGAACATTTTTTATTAAAGATCTCTTGACCTTTTTCATAATTTGCATTTAAGCTACTAATAAAAATTATAAATATTAGTAAAAATCCTTTTTTAATCAATAAGTATTCCTTTTTTCAATTTAATAAATAGTATAAGTTTTTAAATACTACTTATTAAATTGAAAAAAGTATAAAGATAAATCTTTATACTTTTTCATATATTTTTAAGAAATACTAAACGATTCCAGGGTTATTTTTAACACCTATAATATCAGGAGTATCAACTCTTAAGTTAGCAATATGTTTTACATTTCCTAAGTAAGTTTCAACTGTTTCCCATACAGGTTCACCTGGTGATTTAGCACCAACAGTAGACCAACCTGCAACTTTGTAAGATTTACTAGCTTCAAGTTCTTTCCCGTTTTTAGTAAGTTGAAGATTAGTAATTCTACTACCCATCTTAGCTTTTGGATCAATTGTATATGAAATACCACCAGTTCTAACCATATCCCCACCTTGTTGATAGAAAGGATCTGCATTAAATAAGTTATCAGCAACATCTTCTAAAATGTCTTTAATTCCTTGACCTGTAATATCTCTTGCATAAGTTTCTGGATAAGTCATAGCAGTTTGAGTCATTAAATCATCAAATGTTATATCTTGACCAGGCATAACTGTTGTACCCCATCTAAATCCAGGTGAAAGGGAAATATCTGCACCTTTAACATCAATTAAGGCATCACAAATAATTTGATCCCAAGAACCATTAAAGTTACCACGTCTAAATAGAGTCTCTTCTGTAGTTGCAATAGTTCTGTTTAATTCTTTTAAGTAAGGTTGTCTTACATTATTAATATAAGCCTTCATTTCTTTATCTTCTGGAACTAAATCAGAGAAAATTGGAAGAAGTGTAAATTTATGATCTACAATCTTTCCATTTTGGATATCTAAATCAAGAACATTTAAGAACTTACCATTTGAACCTGCATTACATACATACGTAGTACCATTTGCATTTTTAACTGGTACTGCTTCAGGAACACCATCATGAGTATGTCCACCCATAATAAAGTCAATACCTGTACATACTTCAGCCATTTTTTGATCAACATCAAAACCATTATGAGATAAAACAATAACTGCATCTGGTTTTTCTTCATCTCTAATAGTATCAACAAGTTCTTGCATCTCTTCATCTTTAATCCCAAAAGTCCAATCAGGAATAAATCTTTGAGGATTAGCAATAGTTGTATAAGGGAAAGCTTGTCCAATTACAGCAACTCTTGCATTACCCATTTTTTTAATTGTATATGGTTTAAAAGCATGACCTGTATCTTCATCATAAGCTTCAGCACCTTCAAATAACGCATCATCTTTTACTTTTACATTTTGTGCTAAGAATTCTGCATCAAGTTCTTTTACATTTGCTAAAACTTCTTCAGCTTTATATGTAAACTCCCAATGTCCAACAGCTACATCAACACCAAGTAAGTTCATAGCACCAACCATATCTTTACCACGAGTATAAAGAGCTGTTGCACTTCCTTGCCAAGTATCTCCACCATCCATCATAAGTGTTTTTTCAGGGCCAAAATTGTTTCTTAAATGATCAATTACAGTTTTAAGTTGTGCAAAACCACCAACTCTTCCCATAACTTTTGCATGTTTTTCAAAGTTTACAGATGAAAAAGCATATTCTAATCTCTTATTACCTTTAATACCATAGTAATCTAGCATTTTTTCACCTACTATATGAGGTGGTTTACCATAGTTTTCATGAAAACCTAAGTTTACACTTGGTTCTCTAAAGTATACAGGCATTAGTTGAGCATGAGAATCTGTCATGTGAAGAAGTCTTACATTTCCAAAGTTTTGTAACTTATAATAATCTTCTAATTTATTTGTTTCAGCCATTCTAGTATGAGAATTTGCAAATACAGGTGCAGCACCAAGTACTGACATCATATATATAAATTCTCTTCTACTTAATTTACTCATATTAATTCCTAATTTATAGTTTAATTATTTTCCAGATCCTACAACAGTAAAACCTAATGAAGTCCAAGCTTGCATACCACCTCTGTAGTATTTAATCTTTTCAACTGGATATCCCATTTTTAATAATGCAAATTCTGCATTTTTAACCATACCTGGAGTTTGTCCACACCAGTAACCATTACAATATAATGCTAAAGTTTTAGCTTTTGAAAAATCTAAAGTGCCATCATCATTTTGAACAACACCCATTTCATCTTCCATCATCTCAATTGCAGTCTCTTTTTCATCAAAGTTTGTAAATGGAACATTTACAGCACCTGGAATTCTTAATCTTTCAAACCAACCTGGCTTTCTTGAATCAATAATTGCAATATTTTCATCTGTTTGAGCTTTTTTCATATATTCAATAAATTCTAATTCTCCTAAAGTTTCTAAACCTTTAGCTAGACTAATTGGTTGAGGAGCTCCTCTGAATGTAGTATCATATAACGATGAAATTTTATTTCCAGGAGTTTGATTTCTCATAATAGTAAATTTTTCACCATTTAAATCCATATCAATTGATTTAACACCTTTTGATATAGCTACAAATTTTGATGTTTCTTCTGCTGCAACACCAGAACTTGCAAAAACACTTGCAATTGCAGTTGAAATAAGTAATTTAGTTAATAATTTCATTTTTATTCCTTATATTTTTGTAAAAAAAAAGCCAAGACTTGATTCTTGACTTTTTTTTATTTATTTTAGTATTACTAAGTTTTAGTAACTATATCCATCACCAGGAATTGCTAATCTCCAAGTAGACTTTGCTTCTTCTGCTTGTTGTAATGCTCTAATTGCAAATTTACAAGATCTGTGAACTGCAAAATTTGTTTCTAACTTTGTTTTTGAAGCTTTTCCTTTAAATGTTTTAGGATTAACTTCTTTAGCTTTTGTTTTAATAGCTTCTTCAACAGATACTATTAATCCAGAGTTATTAACAGTTAATCTTCTAAATTCTAAACCTTTTTTAATTGCTATAGCATTGTATTTCTTTGCCGTTTCAATAACTTTAACAATACCATTTGCTTTTACGTTACAAACTTTTTCTACATCAATTTTTGAATAGTTACTTTTTTCTCCATGATGACCTGCATTAGCAGCAACAAATCCAGAAGTTAAAAGTGCAATAGATGTAAGAACTTTTAATGTTAATTTTTTCATAATTTTCACCCTTTACTTTCTAATATCTGGACCATCAACTGGTAAACCATTTGATATATATGCCATGAAATATAATAGTTCCTTCATAGTATCTGAAGTATTTTTTGGTGGAACTTGTCCTTGATCTTTAATACATCCAGACATTCTTCTTTCTAAAGTTCCTAATCCATCATTATCAGCTTTTCCAGCAGCCCATTTTAATCTATAAACAGGGAAATGTGTAGTTTGTCCTAAACCTTGAGATAATGACTCGTTTCTAACTCTTTGTCCAGCACCTTGAATATGACATGTAGCACAAGAAAGGTTTAAGTATCCTCTTTGAGAGAAGTAATATTCTTTACCTCTTTCATAAGCTTCAGCTGCTGCTTTACTTTCAATTCTAATATCAACTCTTCTTTCAGCATCTTGAGTTTCTTGAGCTAAATATGCTTGTAAATGAGCCATTTTACCTTTAGATTCATTCCACTTTTTCTCACCATTTGAAGTTAAACATTCATTAACTGTTTGAGTTAAAGATACTACTTGAGCTCTTTTTTCATCATAATATGGGAAATCTCCAACAATATCAGTTTTAGAGAAACAATCTTTAAATGATTTTCCATTTGCAAAAGGCTTATTAAATAACTCTTCACCTTTTTCTACAAACTCTTCAGTTGGAGGAAATTCTTTAATTTCATCATATGATAATCTACCATTTTTAGAAAAGGCATAACCACCTTTTGAAAATTCATCACCTTTGATATTTTTAATGAAATTATTCTTTAACTCTTCATCTGTTGAGTATGGGAAAAATGTATTTTTATTTTTTTCTGGATCAGAAAATTTTGCTTCAAAATACTTTACAATATTTTCTCTATCTTTTTCTGCTTGCTTATTAAAGTCTCCAGCAAAAGCAGCACTTGTAACTAGTGCTGTTAATGCTGTAGCTCTTACAATTTTAAATAACATGATCTCTCCTTAGATTTTGTTAATTACACTTAAGTAACTATTTAATTTTTGCCGAACTAACTTGAGTTTCGCCTTTTAAATCTGTCCAAGTGATTTCAATTTTATCACCTTTTTCAGCACCTCTAAATTGAAATTTCATGTATGGGTTTTTAG
>NYWO01000005.1 GCA_002685075.1 Arcobacter sp. | reverse complement strand
GGCTGCTGGAATTGGATTGCTTATTGCTATTTTAGTTTATTATTTTGTTAGACCTTTAATTTCTAAAGCTGCTGATAAAATTGATAATACTAGAGTTGGTATTAACACATTATTTACTATACCACTAATTTTTGCTGCTGCTTTATTATCATTTGCTCATGGTGCAAATGATGTAGCAAATGCTATTGGACCACTTGCTGCTATTAATGATGCAGTTATGAGTTCTGGAATTAATAGTAAAGTTGATATTCCATTTTGGGTTATGGCTGTTGGTGCTGCTGGTATTGCAATTGGACTTGCTTTATATGGACCAAAACTTATTAAAACTGTAGGTTCTGAAATTACTGAATTAGATCAAATGAGAGCTTATTCTATTGCAATGGCAGCTTCTATTACTGTAATTATTGCATCACAATTAGGACTTCCTGTTTCATCAACTCACATTGCAGTTGGTGGAGTATTTGGGGTTGGATTTTTAAGAGAGTATTTAGATTCTAACGAAACTAGATTTCTACAAGGTTTAAGAAAGAAGTTTAAAAAACATAAAAAAGAACTAGACTCAATGAACAAAGAGTTAAATGAATTAGAGAAACTTGAATCAAAATCAAAATCTAATTATGTAAGAATTGTTGAACTTTATAAGGGTATTGAAGAAAAACAAGATATTGTTAAACAAGAAAAGAAAGATGTTAAAGAAGCAAAGAGTATTAAATATGTTAAAAGAGATGCAGTTAAAAAGATTATTGCTGCATGGGTTATAACTGTACCTGCTGCTGCTATATTATCTGCTGCAGTATTTTTTATGATAAAAGGTATTATGGCTTAGGTAGTTTTCTACTTAAGCATTAATGCTTTTATATTTCACTATAAAAAATTCTATTTGAAAGATTTTATTACTTTATGATAAAATCACGAAAAAAATAGGAATTCCCCAATCGAAGCTATCTTATCTGTTTTACCAATTTATTTTTTTATTTTATTAGGATTTACTGCTAAGAAAATCTTTGATGAGGAAATTAATGAAAGAACATTAGTTCTTTTATCACTTTATTTTTTTCAGCCTATTCTAATATTTTGGGGATTAACTAAAGCTCCGATTGATTATGCATTTATAGCTTCGCCTTTGGTTTATTTAGCAATTGTTTTAATTTCCCTAGCTATACTTCTTATAGTTAATAAAAAGATATTTAAAACAAGAGTAGATCAATCTATTTACTTAGCAACTTCATTAGTAGGTAATACTGGAAATCTTGGAATTCCATTAGGAATTGCATTATTTGGAATGGCTTCAGTTCCATATACAAGTATTATAAATATAGCAAATATTTTTTTCATCTACATTTTCTCAGTTTACTTTTTTGCAAGAGAACAGTTTTCATTAAAAGAAGCAATCTTTTCAATTCTAAAAATACCTGGAATTTGGTTTGCTTTTTTAGCTCTATTAATAAATTATAGTGGTATAGGAATTAATAAAGATATATATACGGCATTAGAAATGGGAGCATATGCTTCTATGGTTATTCAGCTATTAATTTTCGGAATGTATTTATCAAAAATAAAAATAAAAGCAATGCCTTGGTATTCATCTTTACATATAAGTTTTGTTAAGCATATTTTCTTACCATTATTTGGTATTTTTGTAATATTATATTTTACGAATTTAAACGCTTATGTGGCGTCTATTTTAATAATGGAACTTATGGTACCACTTGCAGTTAATAATGTGAATTTGGCTGCTTTATATAACTGTAAACCCTATGATATTACTGCATCAATTTTAATATCATCTATAATTTTTGTTGTTTTCTTATATCCTTATATTCAAATTATTGAATATTTTATTAAGTAGGTTTTATTATGTGTGGAATTTTAGGTACAAATTTTTTATCAAATAACTTCAAGCAATCTCTTGAACTTTTAAATAATAGAGGACCAGACTATCAAAAAAGTGTAAAAATTAATGATAAAGAGTTTGGACATACGAGATTAGCAATTATTGATTTAGATGAAGAGGCAAATCAGCCTATGATTTTTGATGATATATTGATTGTATTTAATGGTGAAATTTATAACTATAAACAGTTAATAATTAATGATCAATTAGATTGTAAAACTGCCTCTGATACTGAAGTTATAATAAGACTTTATCAAAAATATGAAACTGATTTTTTAAATAAATTAAACGGAATGTTTTCTTTTTGCCTTTATGATATGAAAAAAGAGAAGTATTTTTGTGCAAGAGATAGATATGGGAAGAAACCATTTTTTTACCATTTTAAAGATAATAAGTTTATCTTTGCTTCTTCTATTAAATCTATACTAAAATTACTTGATAAGAAACCCAATTTAAATAAAGTAGCAGTAAATAAATACCTACAATATTTTGTTTCTTATGGAGAAGATACTTTTTATCAAAATATATTAAAACTAGAAGCTGCTACTTATCTTACATATGAGCCTTTAAAGTCAAATGAGTTAGTTAAAAAAAGATTTTATAAAATAAACACCTATAAAAAAATCAAAGATGAAAGTATTGCTTTAAAAGATATAGAAGAGCTTTTATTTAAAAGTGTAGAAAGTAGATTAGTAGGAGATGTAGAAGTTGCCTCACTATTAAGTGGAGGAATTGATAGTTCACTAATCTCTGCACTTTATACAAAAATATCAGGAAAAAGAATAAATACTTTCTCAGTTGGTTATGATGAATATAAAAACTATTGTGAGTTAGATTATGCAAAAATAACTGCAAAACATATTAATTCAAATCATCATCCAGTAATTATTGGCAAAAAAGAGTATATAGATAACTTTCATGATACTTTAGATGCTCTTGAAGAACCTCACGGTGATTCTGCTGCAATTCCTTTAAATATTTTATCTCAAAAAATTCATCAAAGTGGAATAAAAACTGTTTTATCAGGAGAAGGAAGTGATGAAATATTTTTAGGTTATGATAACTATGCTAAGTTTTTAAAGTATTATGAGTTTGAAAAGACATTATCAAGTGGCCAAAATGAGTTTTTAAATACGATAATTTCAGCATTGCAAAACAACACTAAAGAGAGTGAATATTTAAGACGAATTGTAAAAAATCAAACTTTATATAATTCATTTGGTGAGATTTATACAGATATACAAAGAAAGAAACTTTTTGTCAGAGTTCCTACATATAAAACTGAAAAACCTAAAAATGATCCTGTTGATTGGATGAGTTATATTGATTTAAAAATATGGCTAGGAGAATCACTTCTATCCAAAGTTGATAGAATTTCTATGAGAAACTCTTTGGAAGTTCGAACTCCATTTTTAGATTTTAATTTAGTTAATTATATGTTCTCAATTGAATCTTCTATAAAATTTGGAAATACTAATAAATATTTATTAAAAAAAATTGCAGCTAAATATATTCCTAAAACTATTATAAATAGAACAAAAAAGGGTTTTAATTCACCCTTTAACGAATGGTTAAATGAAGAATATGGAAAATCAATGCTAGATATAGTAATTGATGTAAATAATACAACTAAATTATTTAATGAAGTGTATATTAGATATATATATGAGCTTTCTTTGCAGAGAAAATTTAAACAACATTTTTATTCTTTATTTATATTTTCTTTGTGGTTTAAAAAAGAGTATATTTCTTAAGAAACAAAATTGTAAAATCAATCTTTATATAACTTATAATATTTTAAAGAGGAATATATGACAGTATTAATACCAGTTGATTCAACAAATAGAGATGAATGTGTTATTGCTTCAATAGAAGAAAATAAATCTTGGACTTTTATAAAATTAGATGGTGGCAAAATAGCTAGTATTGAGTTTGTAGACAGAAGAGAAGAAATTTTGGAATGGATTGATGCAGTAGTTGTTATAAATGATCAAGAATATGTTTGGCCATTTATGGATGAAGGAATAATTGCACTAGTAGCACCAACACAAAAAAGTATTGATGAAATTATTGAAGCTTTTTTATTCAAAGACTTACACGATTTTTCAATATAAATGATTTTTACAAAAAAAGATCAAACTACATTAAATAAGATTATTACTTCTAGGCGAGATGTTAGAGGTAATAATTTTATTAACAAAAAAATATCACAAAAAAAACTTTTAAAGATTTTAGACTCTGCACAAAATGCACCATCTGTTGGTTATTCACAACCTTGGCGTTTTGTTATTGTTAATAAAAAGAAAAAAGATTTAGTTTATAAGCATTTTAAAAAATCCTTTAATAAAAGTAAGAAAAAATTTAAAAGTAGAAGAATATATAATTCTTTAAAACTTGAAGGAATTAAAGAATCATATATCAATATTGCTGTTTATTATAAAAAAAGTAAAAAAGATATTTTAGGACAAACATATATGAAAAGAACAGGAGAATACTCTGTTGTATGTGCAATTTTAAATATGTGGTTAACAGCTCGTGCTTTAAATATAGGTATGGGTTGGGTTTCTATNTTAAAACCAANAAANATAAATAAAATTTTTGATATGAAAAAAGAAGATTATAAATTTATTGCATATTTATGTTTTGGATATACAAAAGAGTTTTTTGATGAACCTGAATTAAAAAAACTCGGCTGGAAAAAGAAGAAAAAGATTAAAGATCTTATTTTAAAAAAAGGAAAGAAATGAAAAAAATGATTGGTAAACTTGGAGTTACTTCTGTTCTTTTAATAGCAATGAGTATGAATCTTAATGCTAAAGAAAAAGTATATAAATTAAAAATGGCAACTACTTGGGGTAAGACTACAACTCCATTGATTGACTCTGCGAATAATATGGCAAAACTTGCAGAAGTGATGTCTAACGGAAGATTAATTATTAGAGTTGATACTTCTAATAAACATAAAGCTCCTTTAGGAATTCTTGATATGGTAAAAGGTGGACAGTATGATATGGGTCATAGTGCATCTTATTATTGGAAAGGTAAAGACATAAACACTTTACCTTTTACATCTATGCCTTTTGGGTTAACTGCTCCTGAACAATATGCATGGTTTTATCATGGAGGTGGTTTAGAATTAATGCAAAAAGTATATTCTAAACATGGTGTTTTATCTTTTCCTGGAGGAAGCACTGGTGTTCAAATGGGTGGATGGTTTAGAAATGAAATTAAATCTCTTGAAGATTTAAAAGGTTTAAAAATGAGAATTCCTGGTTTTGCAGGAGAAATTATGGCTAAACTTGGAGTTCAAGTTACTAATATTGCACCTGGTGAGTTATATACATCATTAGAAAGAAATGCTATTGATGCATTAGAATGGGTTGGACCTGCAATGGATATTAAAATGGGCTTCCATAAAATTGCTCCTTATTATTACACAGGTTGGCATGAACCAGCTTCTGAAATGCAATTTTTAATAAATAAAAAGAAGTTTAATAAATTACCAAAAGATTTACAGCAAATTATGATTGTTGCAATGAGAGTATCTGCATATGATATGTATATCCAACATTACGATATGAGTGCGCAAGCTTGGGATAAGATGAAAAAAGAACAACCAAATATTAAAATTAAAACTTTTCCTACTCCTGTTATGAATGCTATGAAAAAAGCTAATAATGAGTTAAGAGTTGAACTAGGAAATAAAAGTCCTATCTTAAAAGAGGTTTTAGATTCACAAGATGCTTATATGAAAAAAGTAAGAGAGTGGACAAAAATGTCTGATTATTTATACTTAAAAGATAATCTATAATATTTAAAATTAAATCTAATTTTTAATTAAGAGCCTTTACGCTCTTAATTAAAAACCTCCATTTGGGTTAAACCCAAAATCATCATTTCCAAAATCTATCCCTGAATCAAAGTTTGAAAAATTAGGATTTTGATGTCCTTTTTGAACTGATATATTTTGTAATTGTAATATATCTGCTTTAGGATCTATACCTTGGGGACATACAAAAGTACATGCACTACATAAAGTACAATCCCATATCCCTTTATCTTGTACTGAAGCAACAATAGAGCTATTATCAAGCACTTTCTTATCATTTATATACCTTAATGCTCTTGTTAGTGCAAAAGGCCCTAGAAACTCTTTATTTACTTCATAAACTGGACATGAACTATAACATGCATTACAAAGAATACAATTACTTTGAGTATCAATTAGTTTAATATCATTTTGAGAAATACTAGCTTGACTATTTTCTTGAATATAAGCATTTGATTTTTTTATTAACAATGTTTCATGTGAAACATCTACAACTATATCTCTTATAACTTCTCTATTCTTCAATGGCTCAACTAAATCATTTTCTTTAATTATCGTTTTACATGCTAAAGTTTCTACACCATTTACTCTTACTGCACATGAACCACAAACACCACTCTTACATCCACATCTATATGATAAACTAGCATCACAGCTTACTTTTATTTCATTTAAAGCCTGCAGCAAATTCCTTTTTGTCACAGAAAAAGTTTGAATGATTTGATTTTTATGATTTTGCTTATTAAATCTTTTTATATTTATATTCATAATACATCCTCAAAAGATAAAACTAATTCTTTATCAACTTTTCTTATTAGGGAATTTTTTTCATAAGTATCTGATTGTTTTGGGTAATCATCTCTATAATGAGCTCCTCTACTTTCTTTTCTATTAAGCGCTGTTTTTACAATCACTTCTGCTATCTCAATCATATTTATAAACTCAAGAAATTCTAGCAAGTTCTTATTATACTCAATTGATTTATCTTGAATTCCCATATTTGATATATTGCTTTTAATTTTATCTAATTCATTTATAGCAAATTGTAAATTTTCTTCATTTCTAAAAAGGCCTACATTATCAAAAAATAGTTTTCCTAAATACTCTTTACTTTCATAAAAATTTATTTCATTTTTATAAGAATAAATTTCTTTTATATAGTTTTGTTGTTTTAATAATTCTTTACTTTTATTATCATCAAAAGTCTTTATTTCTTTAGCATTTTTTGAAGCATTTATTCCAGCTATTTTTCCAAAAGTAACTATTTCTAGTAAAGAGTTACCGCCTAGTCTATTTGCTCCATGAATTGAACTTTGAGCAATTTCACCACAAGCATATAAAGAGTTTATATTAGTTCTTGTATTTATATCAGTTTTAATTCCACCCATTGAATAATGTGCTGCTGGATTTATTGGTAAAAGTTCTTTTTCTATTCTAACATTTGAAAATTCTAAAGCCAGTCTTCTTTCTTGTGGCATTACTTCATTTATTTTTTCAAGTCCTAAATGCCTTAAATCTAAATATACTTTTTCATTAGCTTTGATTTTGTTATATATTGCTCGAGCAACTTCATCTCTTGGTTTTAATTCATCAATAAATCTATTTTCATTTTGATCAAGTAAATAACCACCCTCACCTCTAGCACTTTCACTTACAAGTATATTACTATTAACTAGTGCTGTTGGATGAAATTGTACAAACTCTATATTTGAAAGATTTAAGCCAGAGTTTAATGATATTGCAAGTCCATCAGCAGAATTTGAAAAAGAATTAGTTGTAAAGTTAGTGTAAATCCCAGCATAACCACCACTTGCTAATATTGTACTTTTTGCTTTAAATTCTTTTACTTTTCCTTCAATAATATCTAATGCAATTACACCAAAGCATTTATTATCATCTATTATTAAATCCAATAAAGTATGTTCATTTATAAACTTGATATCATTTTTTATACATTGGTCAAATAAAGTATGAACTATTTTTAAGCCTGTATAATCACTAGAGTAACAAGTTCTTATTTTTTTAGTTCCACCAAATTTTCTTTGAGCAATATTCCCACTTTCATTTTTTGTAAAAGGTACACCAATCTTATCAAGCCAATAAATTGTATCTTTAGCTTCTTTACACATAAAGTTTATATTGTCTTTATTAGCTAAACCACAAGAAGCTTTATATGTATCTTTTACATGAATATCAATACTATCATCATCTTCATATAAAACTGCATTTATTCCACCTTGAGCTTGAACTGTTTGTGAGTGTGTTGGATATGTTTTTGATAAAACTGCAACAGTAGATCCATTTTGTTTTGCATTTAAAGCAGCTGTTAGTCCTGCAGCTCCTGAGCCAATAATTAATACATCATACATGTTATTCCCAAAAATCTTTAAGTGCTTCTTCTTTTTTTACGACAGGTTTTTTTTCTAATTGTAAATCAAGTTGTTCAATTTGAGCTAGCGCATCTTGTAAGTCATCGCTATTTATTTCATCAAAATCATCTTTATTTATATCATCTGTATCTTCTAGTAAATTTTTGTCTTCATTTTGTTTATAAAGGTCTTCTTTTTCAATTACCTCTTTAGGCTTATTTTTAATCTTTTCTTTTAATTCTAAATATTCACCTATTAGATCCTCATACTTTTGAAAGTCCATAAGCATAAAACTAGGTTTTCCATCTCTTAAAATAACAGCTTTTTCTATCTCTTTTTTTGATATTTTGTCAAAAACCATTTTACTTTTTCTGATTAATTCAGTTGATGAAAACATTTCATTTGATCTGTATTGTAGTAAATCCATTTAAACTCCTATACGTATTATAATATGTATTATAACACAATATAAAATGTATCTAAATTATTAATTGAATAGTTTTTTTAATTTTATGATACTATAAAGTATCAAATATAAGCCATAGTCATATAATTACATATAAATTAATATGTAATTATATATGTATTAAATTATTTAGAGAATATTAATTCAGCCCATTCTGTAATAGGACCTCTTAAAACTTTTTGTAATTTTATTGCGAATGTATTTACTAATGTACTTTCGTTTTTAGTTGATTTTAAAAGAGTTGTTAGTGAGTTTGTATACTTATTTACATAGAAATTATCTATTTGTTTATTTGAACCTAGTATTACTACTTTAGAAGTATTATCAATTCTTGATAATACCATTTGCATAGTTTTGTTAGACATATTTTGAGCTTCATCAATAATGATAAAAGAATTAGATATAGTTCTTCCTCTCATTTCCCCTACCCACATAGTTTCAATACTATAGTTTTGAATCATTTGCTCTACTCTTGCTGTTACTTCACTATCATCTAGTTCACTTATATTCTCAATATTTTTCTTAGAGTTTCTTTTTTTATGTTCAGTTCTTATAATATATTCTAAACTATCCATTAATGGATGATTGTAGATTTTGAATTTTTCTTCAAAACCTGGAAGATAACCAATATCTTCACCTTTATCTAAGGATTCAACAGAGTTTCTAATATAGGTAATCTTTTGATACTTCTTTTGCCTTACAAGTTTCAATGCACCACTTAAAGCTAGTAATGTTTTACCAGAACCTGCTTTTGCTTCAACTATAAGTACATTATAAATATGTGAAATTATTGCATTTGAAAAGAATAGTTGTTCTTTATTTAATGGAGTTATTATCTGGTTTCTGATTTCAATTTCATCTAAAACTTTTATTCTATGGTTTTGAATATTTGCTAGAACTACTTGATCTGATGATTTTACTTTAAAACAATATGAATAATTATAAGGTTTATACTCTTTATCAAATAAAACTATTTCTTTATTATCAAAATCTTCTAGGTCTTCAAAGTTTATTTCTATATCTTTTATAAACTCGTATTTAAAGTCATCTTTATTTGAACCAATCAATGAAGTAGTTTTTATATCAAGTGATATAGCTCTTGTTCTAGCCATGATATCTAATGATAAAAATTCTATCTCTTTTTTATAATATGAGTTTGAAAAACTTGCAATTTCAAGTATTTTTCTATCATTGATTATATTTAAAGAAACATTTTTTGTATTTATATCATACTCTTCTTTTGAAATAATATCTATGATTGCAGTTTGAGTATTTTTTATTTCTAATCTTATAATTCTGTATTTATCTTTTTGTAACGATTTTTTTATCTCTGAATTCTCTAGTATTCTTGCAAATTCTCTTGCTTGGAAATTTATCTCATCAAAACCAGATTTTTTACTATCTATTTCATCTAAAACAGTTTCGGGCAAGATAATTAGATTTTTACTATCTTGTGATAGTTTAAAAATATTTGTTGCATCTTCTAGTAATATATTTGTATCAAGTACATAGTGCTTATCAAAAATCATTTTATCTCTTTTCTTTAATTGATTTTTTTACATCTTTAGGAGTTTGCTTTAATACTTTATAAACTAAAAATGCACCAAATAATAAAGTTATAACTGTAAATAAAATTGAGAATGTTTTAGTAATTACATATCCTACGATTAAAAGTGATAATACAGTTGGCACCTCATTATAAGCTCTAAAGAAATTCCCAGATTTTTTACAAGTACCCTGCTCTAATTGCTTCATATAATATCCAAGTGAATAAGAATAACATACTAATAAAAATGCAAATAAAAGTTTTGCATGCATCCATCCTCCAGCTTCACTAGAAAGTAAATATGGATTTAAATATATCATTACTGCACCACTTAATATTGTTGCCCACATAGCAGGAACACCAATATATTTGTACATTTTATACTCTTGAATTTTTACGACTTCAACAAAGTCTGGTTTATCTTTATGTTCAGTATGATATACATAAAGTCTTGGTTGATAAAAAAGCATTGCCATCCATGACATAAATGCCATTACGTGAAAAGTTAATATCCAACTGTAGTATTCCATTGTTAGTCCTCATGTTTGATTTTTTTAAGCCATTCATTTAAAGTTTTTTCGTATCCAATATTTTTACTATCATAATACTTTAAACTTTTTTCTAAATATTTTTGTTCTACATATCCACCAAAATCATGAGGATATAAGTAGCCTATATGCTGCGAATCTAAATGTTTTGGTATATTTAGTAGCATACCTTCTTTTATGTCTTGTAGAGCTTTATTGATAGCTTTATAAGCACTATTAGATTTTGGAGAAGATGTTAGATAGATTATACATTGTGCTAACATGATTCTTGATTCTGGATAACCAATTTTATTACATGCAGTCATTGTATTTACACTTAAATTAAAAGCATGTGGATTTGCATTACCAATATCTTCACTTGCAAAGATTACAAGACGTCTAGTTATAAAATCTACACTCTCTCCTGCATTTATTAACCTACTCATATAATATAAAGCTGCATCAACATTTGAGCCTCGAATGGATTTTATCATTGCACTTGCTAAATCATAATGTGTATCAGATGTTGATACTCCATCCCCTATTACATTTTCTCTTAACTCTTTAACTAAAGAAATATCTATATCTTTTGATACTTTATATGAAAAGTTTAAAAGAGTAAGCATAGCTCTAGCATCACCTGAACTTGAATGAATTAAATGCTCTTTAGCTTCTTTAGATATATTTACATCAATATCTTTTAAAGCAATAGCTAAAATCTTTTGCATCTCTTCTTTTGTAAAAGCTTTAAATTCATAAAGAAAAGATCTTGAACGAATTGCATTTGTTAAAGTGAAAAATGGATTTTCAGTACTTGCTCCTATGATAGTTGCATCATAATTTTCCATAATGGGAAGTAGAACTTCTTGTTGATTTTTAGAAAGTCTATGTACTTCATCTATAAAGATTAAAGGTTTAATTAAAGCATTTTTATATCTATCAAATACTTTACGTAAATCTTCAACTTTAATACTTGTTGCATTAAAATAGTAATAATCTGTATCTATTTCGCGTGCTATAATCTTTGCTAATGTAGTTTTTCCAGTTCCTGGTTTCCCATAGAAAAATAAATGAGGAATGTCTCTTTTTTTGATAAGTTTGTAAAGGGCTTTGTCTTTTGATATTATATGAGATTGACCAACAAAATTATCTAAATTTGTTGGCCTAAGTTTGTTAGAAAGATCTGTCATCTTCACTTTCGTTTAAAAAGCTTCTTAAGTTTTTATACTCTTCTTTTGAAAGGAATCTACTTTTACCAGTTGGTAAATTATTTAATGAAATTCCACCAAATTCGTATCTTTTAAGATCTAAAATGTCAAGTCCAAAGTGTGCAAAAAATCTTCTTAACTCTCTGTTTTTACCTTCAACGATTGCCACTTTAATTTTAGAAAAGTTTTCATTATTTGATTGAATGCTATAACCAATAAAAGGAGCAAATGTCATAGATTTAATTTTGCTAGTTTTAAATGCACCATCAGTTGCATCTTCAAGTTCTAAACCTTGCATCATAGCAGATTCTACTTTTGGTCCAATTGTTCCATTTACTTTTAATTTATATTTTCTCTCTAAATCTGAGTGCATTAAAGCATCAACAATTTTAACAGAATCTGATAATATTAATAGTCCCTCACTTGCATAATCCAAACGTCCTACAGACATAAAGTGTGCATATCTTTTACCAAGTGAATCATAAATTGTTTTTCGACCTTGAGGATCATTTTTAGATACAATTTCACCTTTTGGTTTATTATATATAATAACCGTAGGCATTTTGTTTTTATCTTCTTTGATTAATGTTTTATTGATATGAACTTCGTCATTAATAGTAACTTTTGTTGCTAAATTATTAACTACATCACCATTAACTTTTACTTTGCCCTCTTCTATTAATCTATCAGCTTCTCTTCTTGAGTATTTACTATTATGAGATAAGAATTTATTTAATCTTATCTCTTCTAGTTCTTCTATTTCTTTTCTCATTATTTTATACCAGCTTCTATTAAATCATGTATATGAAGAACACCAATTAGTTTATTATCTTCATTTGTTACAATCAATAATTGTATTTTATAGTCTTCTATTACTTGCAATGCATCGCTTGCTAATAAGTCTTTATTTGTTAAAGTTTTAGGGTTCTTAGAAGCTAATTCTTCTACCTTACAATCAATTGTAAAGTTTTCATTCATTAATGCTCTTCTTAAATCTCCATCACTTAATAATCCAATAACTTTGTTGTTTTCATCTGTAATAATAACACTTCCAATTCTACCTTCACTCATTTTTAAAATAGCATCTTTAAGTTTTGTTTCACGTGAAACGATTGGAAGGTTTTCTCGTCTTAGTAAATCATCTACTTTAATAAATAACTGTTTACCTAAACTTCCACCAGGATGGAATGATGCAAAATCTTCTCTTTTAAAGTCTCTTTTTTTCATTAAACAAACAGCTAATGCATCACCCATTGCCATTGTAAGTGTTGTTGATGACATTGGAGCAACATCAAGTGGACAACCTTCTTTTTCTACATTTATATTAATAAATACATCAGAATATTTTGCTAATGTAGAGTTTTCATTTCTAGCCATTGCAATTAATGGAATATTAAATCTTTTAAGATGAGGAAGAATTTGAACTAATTCTTCACTCTCCCCTGAATATGAAATACCTAATACAATATCTTCTTTTCCTATCATTCCTAAATCACCATGCATGGCTTCAGTTGGATGAAGAAAAAAAGAACTAGTACCTGTACTTGCAAGTGTTGCTGCAATTTTTGTCCCAACAAGACCTGATTTACCAACACCTGTAACGATAAGTTTACCTTTTGAATTTACAATTAAATCAATAGCTTTATCTATATCAAAAGATATCTTTCCTGCTGCTTTTTCTAATTCCTTAGCTTCTGTTAACAGAACATCTTTAACTATTTGTTTAAAATCCATTCTTTCTCCTTATTGTACAAATACAGTTGGTACAATCATTGGGTATTTTTTGTATTTTCTAATACAGTGTTTTCTAACAACTTTTCTTAATTCATCTTCAAGCATTCTAGAGTTTTTGAAAATACCTGGTTTTACATTTGCCAAGAATGTTGAAAGTAAATCTTCAATTTCTTTTGCAAAGAATTTATCTTGTTTATCAGGAACTAAACCAAATGATGTAACTTTTGCTTTTTGAGCTAATGTTCTATCATCTTCATTTACTTGAGCAACAATCATTACAACACCCTCATTTGCCATTGTTTGTCTATCTAATACAATATCATCTGAGATTTTGTGGTTTAATTGGTTGTCAATATAAACTTTCCCTGATTTAACAGTTTTTACTTTTTTCATATACTTAGGTGTTACTTCAATTTGTTCACCTGCATTCATAATATATAGATTTCTTTCTAATACACCACAATCAATACCAGTTTTACCATGCTTAAGTGCATGATTATATTCACCATGAACTGGCATAAAGAATTTAGGCTTAACTAATCTTAACATTAATTTTTGTTCTTCTTGAGCAGCATGTCCTGATACATGAATATCTGGATAATCTTGGTATGCTACTTTAGCCCCTGCTTTTAATAAGTGGTTAATAATACCAGATACACTACCTTCATTTCCTGGAATTGCTTTAGCAGATAATACAATTTGATCTGTTGGTTTAATTTTAATATGTCTGTGTTCATGAATTGCCATTCTATAAAGTGCTGACATTGCTTCACCTTGAGAACCAGTTGTAACAATTAAAACTTCTTCATCTTTATACTTATTAACTTCATGTGCATCTATAAAAGAATCTTTTGGAAATTTAACATATCCTAAACCCATTGCTAAGTCTAAGTTTTTTTCCATTGATCTACCAATTACACATACTTTTCTTCCACTTGAAATTCCTCTATCAATTGCTTGTGCAACTCTATGAATATTTGAAGAGAATGTAGACATAATAACTCTACCTTTTGCTCCTGCAAAAATTCTATCAAATGTTGGACCTACTGTTTTTTCAGTTCTTGTAAATCCTGGGGAGTGTGAATTTGTTGAATCAGATGTTAATAATAAAACACCCTTCTCTCCATAATATGCAAGTCTATGTAAATCTGTAGGATATCCATCAATTGGAGTATGGTCAATTTTAAAGTCACCTGTGTGAATCATTGTCCCAGCTTCAGTTGTAACTGCAATTGCAGATGAATCAATAATTGAGTGAGTAACATGCATCCATTCAATTTCAAATTCACCAATTTTAATTGGTTTTCTTTTTTCAACTGCTCTAAAGAATTTTCTATATTCTCTCATTTTATGTTCATCAAACTTTGAACCGATCATTTCTAATGGTAAAGAAGTACCATAAACTGGGAATTGCATTTCTTTAAATAAATATGGCATTGCACCAATATGATCTTCATGTCCATGAGTAATAATAATTGCTTCTATTTTATGTTTGATTTCTCTTAAGTAAGTAAAGTCAGGAATTAAAATATCAACACCGTGCATAGTTTCATCAGGGAAGTTCATACCAACATCAACAATAATTGCAGACTTCTCAGTTTCAATAATCATCATGTTTCCACCAATTTCACCTAGTCCACCTAGTGGAGTGATTCTCATTTTTGCAGATGTATTTAAATTTAATTTATAGTGTGGATTTAATCTATCTTTTTGAATTTTTTCATTAACTAAATGAGCTTTTTTAAGGTCATTCATCCAACCATCACCTGTCATTTCTGTAGGTAGTTTTGCTTTTGGTCTTTTATTAGTATTTGGTTTCCTATTTTGATTAGGTCTTTGTACTTTTTCTGAAGTTGGTTTTACTTCTTGTTTATTATTTTGCGTTTTTTCTGCTTGTGTATTCGTAGCAGGCTTTGCAACAGCTTCTGTTTTCACAGTAGTTTCTTGTGTCTTTATCTCTTCTTGTTTAATTTCTTCCATCTTTTACCTTTGTATACAATTGGCTATACAAAGATGAACTAACTTCATGAGGTCTTATATTATCACTAAGGTCTAATTCTTCATAATATTTAGATACTAAATCTTTACTTATGATAGAAGAAAGGTTTTTAGATAGTTTCTTTCTTGGCTGTACGAAACAAGCTTTGAGAAACTTATTAAAATCTTTATCTATTGATTTATTCATATCTTTTCTAATGTAAAGTATTGAAGACATAACTTTTGGTCGTGGATCAAATGATTCAGGAGGAACATCAAATAATATTCTTGATTCAATTGAAACCAAATCAGCAATAACTCCCAAAGATGAGAACTCTTTATCCTTAGGCTTTGCCGAGAATTTTAAAGCTACTTCTTTTTGGATCATTACAATGATGCTTTCACAGTTGTCGTCTTCAAACGCTCTTAATATAATATTTGTTGCAATATAGTATGGTAAGTTTGCGATTAAGTCGTATTTACCATTATGTAGAGTTTCTTGTTTATCCCAAGCTTCTAAAACA
>NYWO01000004.1 GCA_002685075.1 Arcobacter sp. | reverse complement strand
AATCTCTTTGTTTTGAAAAATCTTTTATGATTTTTTCTATATTTTGCATATCCATGATAATCCTTTATCAAATAGTGTTATTTTTCTTTTTTATGAGCTAATACCCATAATTCTACTTTTTCATTTACTCTATTATCTGTTCTTTTTGTTCGTTTAGATGATGCTCTAACATCTCTTCTTAAGTGCAGGTCTTTTCGAAATCGATTACTATTTCTTAACTCTTCTATTATTGGATGTGGAGTTTCTTTATCAACTACTTCTGAAAAGTTTGAGAAGATTAATACTATTTTACCCTCAGGTTTTAAGTGTTGTTTAGCTTGCTCGAAGAATCTAGGGAAAAGTTCATCTTCATAATACATAGCTTTATCAATTCCCTCTTCTAGTTTATGCTTAGCTTTTAACCAAGGAGGATTGAAAACTATCACATCTGCTTTTTCTTCACAATTCTCAAATAAATCCCCATAATTTAAACTTATTTTATCTTCAAATCCTAATCTTTTAGCTTCTTCTCTTACACCTATAATTGCATTTTTATTTGTATCAGATGCAGTGATATTATCAAAACCATTTTGAACTAATTGAAAAGATAAAATTCCACTACCAACTCCAATTTCTATTGCTTTTTCTTTTGAACCATCATATTTTTTTAGCCATTTATCAAATAGTTTTAGATGATCAAATCTTGTAGGGAAGTATGTTCCATAATAAGGATAAATACTCAAGTCTAATGTTTTAATCTCTATTCCCTTTTTATGCCATTGCCATGAACTATTCATTCCTTGAACATCTGGGTATGAGATATAAAAATCTTTTACTTCAGGATATAAAATTTCTAACCATCCAATACTTGGAGCTTTTTTTAAGGGTAGTTTATTATCAACTACTTTTATTAGTAATCTATGAGAAGCTTCTCTAAAAGCTGAACGATATTCTCTTTGCCCTTTAAAACTTTTATCAGTATATGTTTTTAATAGATTCTTTTTAAGTTCAGCTAAAACTTCTAAACCATTACTATAGTACTCTTCAACAATTACATATTTACCTTCAATCATCTCAAGAACAGTTGCCTTTGTATCCATTTTACGGTAGAAGCTTATTGTTTCAACTTCTGTAGTTATGATGTCTGGTCTATTGGCATTTAGTGATTCTGTACTATTATTCATATGTTTATTCCCTTTATATTATGTGCATTTTATTCTATAAGGGCTTATTTTAAGATTGGTATTAACTTTTAGATTCTAAGTGAAGTATCAAAGGCAATGAAAAGTAAATAAAACTTAGACTATAATTGCAAAAAATAAATACAAAGATATAAGAAATGATTAAAAGAGAGTTCCTACAAAAGCACGAAAAATTAGATTTTAAATTCTATCAAAATGTTGATGATTTTATTGTTGAAGAAGTTCCAATTAAATTTAAAGGTCGTGGTAATTTTATAATTGCAAAGATTAAAAAAACAAAATTAGGAACTTGGGATTTATTAGAAAGTTTAGCAAAGGGTCTTCGAATTTATGAAAATGAGTTAGGGTATGCAGGACTTAAAGATAAGAATGCAACTACAACTCAATATATATCAATTCCAAAAAAGTATTCAAAAGATTTAAAACAATTTAGACACAATAAAATTAAAATTTTAGAAACTACACTTCATGGAACAAAACTAAATATTGGAGATTTAATTGGAAACTCTTTTGAAATAAATCTTCATGAAGTAAAAGCCCAAGATGTTGGAAAAATTGAAAAACTTTTAAAACAAATTTCAGAAGTTGGAATGCCAAACTATTTTGGATATCAAAGATTTGGTCGTGATGGAAAAGATAACTTAGAAAAAGCTAGAAGATATATCTATGAAGATTATCAAATAAAAGATAGAAAAATATCTAAGATGTTAGTATCAGCTTATCAAAGTGATTTTTTTAATAAATGGTTAGTTGAAAGATTAAATTTATCTCAAGATTCATTTACAGCTATGGATGGGGATGTATTTAGAGAGTATAAAAGTGATGAGTTTTTTACACCAAAAAATCTAACACCTCAGATGTTAGTTGATTTCAAGGATAAAAAAATAGTACCAACAGGACTGTTACCTGGAAGTAAAGCTTTTAGAAGTATTAAAAATGCAAGAGAGATTGAAGAAAAGTATGATGATACTTACATTCATGAAAAAGGATATAGAAGAGATGCTATTGTTTATCCTACAAATATAAGTGTAAACTATGATAAAAATACTAAAAAATGTAAGTTGAAATTTACTTTGCCAAAAGGCTCGTATGCTACAGTTTTAATAGAAAATATTGCTAATAGAAACCTAAAAGCTTAGGTTTCTATTTAGTAGAAGAGTTTTTAAAATACTCTTTTTCATAACCTTTTAGTTGCTCTACACTTCGAACACCAAGTTGTTTACCAACAATTTTCCCATTTTCTAAATAAATTAAAGTCGGAACACCTTTAATTTGATATTGGGCTGTTAACAGTTCTTGTTCTTGAATATTTAGTTTATAAATTTCTACATCACTTTGTTTGCTTGTATTATATTTTGTCAAGTTTTTACCTAAAACCTTACAAGACCCTCACCAAGTAGCATAAAAATCAATAATTACATTTTTATTCTTTAATTTATCTTCAATATTTTCAAGAGTTAAATGCTCAAATGCAAATAATGATGAAAAGCTTAAAGATAAAATTAGAAGTAATTTCTTCATTTTATCTATCCTTTTTTAATTTAACAAATTATAGTTTTTATATGTGTAGTCTTTGTTAAGTTAATATAGCAATTTAAATAAGACAATTTTTATCTTATTTTATAAATAGTTTTGATATCTTATTTTTTACAATTAAATATTTTATTAAAAGAGAAAAATTATGAAATTAAATGAATTAAAAGTTGATATGGATTATTTCCATATGGATGAAAAATTATATGAAAGACTAAAACCAACACCTCTAAAAAATCCAAAACTTGTATCTTTTAACAAACAAGCCTGTGACTTAATAAACTTAGATTATAAAGAGTGTGAAACACAAGAGTTTTTAGATCTTTTAAATGGCGTTAAAACTTTAGAAAACTCAAAAACTTATTCTATGGTCTACGCAGGTCATCAATTTGGATATTTTGTTCCTCAATTAGGTGATGGGCGTGCTATAAATTTAGGAGCTGTAAACTCATGGCATTTACAAACAAAAGGTTCAGGACCTACAAAATATTCAAGACAAGGAGATGGTAGGGCCGTACTTCGTTCATCTATTAGAGAGTATATTATGAGTGAAGCAATGCATGCTCTAGATATTCCAACGACTAGAGCTTTAGCTATTATTAATTCAGATACATTTGCTCACAGAGAGTGGGAAAAAGAGTCATGTTCAATTGTAATGAGAATGTCACCTTCTTGGATAAGAATTGGTACATTTGAATTTTTTGCAAAGACAAAAAACTCAAAAGAGAATTTAATAAAACTTGCAGATTATGTAATAGAGCAGAATTATCCACACTTAAAAGATGAAGATAAAAAGTATGAAAAAATGTTTTACTCACTTGTAGATAAAACAGCTTTAATGCTTGCAAAGTGGCAGGTATATGGGTTTATGCATGGAGTTATGAACACTGATAACTTCTCAATGGCTGGTGTTACTATTGATTATGGACCTTTTGCATTTATGGATTATTTTGATAAAAACTGTATTTGTAATCATACAGATGCAGAAGGAAGATATTCTTATAACAATCAGCCCTATGTAGCTAGATGGAACCTAATAGTATTAGCAAATGCTTTAAAAGAGATATGTGATGAAGATAAACTTCTTGAATATATGAAAACCTTTATGCCTCAACATGAAAATGTATATTTAGAACTAATGAATAAAAGATTAGGACTAGTAGCAGTTAAGAGTGGAAATAGTAATTTAGATTTAATATTAGAGCTTTTGGGAGCATTAGAAACCTCGAAAATAGATTACAATGTATTTTTTTATAAATTAACTAATTTAAAATCTTTTGATGATATATCTTCAATAACTGATTTTTGTGTATTTACAGATCCAATACAAAAATGGTTTGATTCCTATAAAAAAGTTTGTGAAATACAAGATAGTAATATTGAAGAAAGAAATGAAATAATGAAAAGGGTAAATCCTAAATATATAATCAAAAATTATATGCTTCAAGAAGCAATACAATTAGCTCATAGTGGAGATTATTCACTTGTAAATGATTTATTAAAAATTGCACAAAATCCTTATGCTGAACACTTAAAATATGATAGATATGCTAATCCAACTCCAATGGAATTTGCAAATTTAAAACTTTCTTGTTCTTCATAAAAGTAAAGAGTTAAAAAATTAATAGCTTAAAAAAGCTATTAATCATTATTAGTTAAACAGACTATTTATATGGAAGAGTAAACTTTATTCCTACATCTGAATATGATTTATTCTCATGAAAAACTTCACATTTTTTTGCAAATGCCAAAAAAGGAATTTTCATTGCAAAATCTAAGATCTCAATAACTCCATTCGCTACAATTTTTGAATCTTTAATATCATAAGACATTAAAACTTCATTTGTGATTTCATTCATAGTAATATCTAAAACTAATTTCTTGTTTTTTGTATCAACACTTTTTATATTTCCATATATTGTTTGTGAAGTTGCTAAAGAAAATAAAGTACTAGTAATACTTGCATCTCTACCAGGGTTTTTTGAATCAAAAGAAGCAGTTTTAATAGATACTTTTGCACTTTTTAAAAACTCAGAAAAGTTTTCACTTTTATCAATACTTATATTGATATCTTTAAAAGTACCAGAAACAGGTATTTTTTTTGCTGTTTTAAAACCAGTCCATTGTACCCCTAAATCACCATCTATCTCATATGCACTTAAGTTAATACTTAATCCTAGTGCTAAAATCGAACTTAATAATAGTTTTTTCATCTTTTATCCTTTGTTAATTACTAAAATGTACAAGAATATTATTTAATAACTACTTAGTTTTAATGAATAAAAAAAAAGATTTCAAATTTTAACTGACTAGTAGTCAATTTTAAATAAATTTAAGACTTTTGAAGCTATACTTTTAGTTGACTGACTATCGGTCAAAATTAATAAAAGGAAATTTTTTGCCAAAAATTGTTGATAAAGAACAAAAAAGAAAAGATATTGCACTTGCATGTAGTGATTTAATTCATGACCTTGGTATTAAAAAAATAACAGTTGCTCAAGTTGCTAAAACAGCAGGAATTGGGAAAGGTACTGTTTATGAATATTTTGAAAATAAAGAAGATATTATTTTTGAGATTATAAATATACATATTGAGGAATATCATAATAAATTCTTAGAATCTATCAAAGATTTAAAATCAACAAGGGAAAAGGTTTTTCATTTCTTTAATTTTGTAATTGATAATAGTGAAGAAAATCTAAAGCATTTTAATGGCTATAAAGAGTACTTATCAATTGTACTATCAGATAATGATGAAAAAATGATTAATTTTAATGACACATGTAATATCTTTTTTCATGATCAAATAAAAAAGGTAATCAAAGAAGGTATAGAAGCTGGAGATTTAATACCAAAATCTATAGATTTTTGTGAATCTTTGCTCATTTTTGAAAAAGGTCTTGCATTAAAGAAAATGACAGAAGTTGATTTTAATACAAAAGAAGTTTGTCATAATTTTATAAATAATTTATTTGGTTTAATAGAAATAAAAAAGGAAAAAAAGAATGTATAAAAAAATAATAATAAGTTTTGCTTTACTTTTAGCAACTCTTACAAATATAAATGCAGCGGGAACTGCATTAGTTAATACAGATGTTATAAAATTATCAGAGGTAAATCCTTTGCAAGAGTTTGTAGGAACTGTATCTTTTGATAAAAAATCTAAAGTAGCAAGCCAAAGTTCAGGTATTGCTCAAAAGATAAATTTTGAAGTAGGAAAAAAAGTAAAAAAGGGTGATATTTTAGTATCTATTGATTCAGATATCTTAAATGCACAGATTAAAGCAGCTGCATCTTCAGTTAATATGTATAGAGTTCAACTTAAAAATACAAAGAAAAACTATTTACGATATAAAGCTTTATTTGCAAAAAAATCTATAGCACAAAAAGTTTTTGATGATTCAAAACTAGCTTATGATGTAGCAAGTGAAAGTTTAATATCTTCAGAAGCTAGATTAAATGAATTAAAAATACAAAAGTCAAAAAAAGTTATAAAAGCACCTTTTAATGGTGTAATAGTAGAAAAAAATGTAAATATAAACGAGTGGTTAAATGTAGGTTCCAAAGTAGCAACTATTGTAAATACTCAAGAAGTTCAAATTATATTTAATCTACCACTTAGTTTTATAAATGGCTTAAAAACAGGTGATATGTATGATGTTAATATTTCAGAAAATATTGTAAAAGCTAAGTTATATGCAGCAATTCCAAGTGGAGATAAATTAACAAGAACTTTCCCTGTTAGATTTAAAGCAAATGTTGGAAATATGTTTATTTATGATGGAGCACAAGCAAAAGTTGGTTTTGCTAAAAATGCTAAAACAAAAGCTTTAGTAATCAATAGAGATGCAGTAATCAATAGATTTAATATGAATGTTGTATTTGCAGTAGTTGATAATAAAGCTGTAATGATTCCAGTTCAAATTATAGGTTTCACGGGAACAAATGCTGCAGTTACGGGAAAAGGTTTAGTAGAAGGAATGAATATTGTTGTTAAAGGAAATGAAAGAGTCTTTCCTAAAATGGATGTAAAAATTCTAAACGAACAAGTAAAACAAGAAAAAGCGAAATAGGGTAAATAATGGATTTAATTAAATTTTCAATTAAAAACCCGGTAACTATAATAGTTTCTGTTTTAATTGTGGTTTTATTTGGGTTTATATCTTTAGATAAATTACCCTATCAACTAACACCAAGTGTTACAAAACCAGAAATTAAAATTACTACAGTATGGCCAGGTGCTACTCCTTATGAGATAGAACGAGAGATTATAGAAGATCAAGAAGATGCTTTAAAAAGTTTGAACAACTTAATAGAGTATGAATCATCTTCACAAGATAATATGGGTGAGATTACACTTACGTTTACACTAGGTACTGATATTAGAGCTGCACTTCAAGATGTTTCAAATAAATTAAATGAAGTAAGTTCATATCCAGTAGATGCAGAAGAGCCTATAATTGAAACGGCAAGTGCAAGTCCAATTATTTGGATGATGCTTCAAACACAAGAGAATAATCCAAGACATATTGATGAATATAAAACATTTTTTGATGATGAAATTGTTCCTTCTATAAAGAGAGTTTCAGGAGTTTCTGGAACTATGACTGCTGGTGGAAGAAAAGAAGAGATGCAAATTAGTTTAGATTTAAATCGTCTTGCATCATACAATCTTACAATTGCAGAAGTTACTAGAATATTACAAGCAGAGAATGTAAACGTATCAGCAGGTGTTCAAAATATGGGAAGACGTTCTTATAGAATTAGAACCGTTCATAAGTTTTCAAATGCACAAGATATAAAAGATATTATTCTTATTTCAAATAGAGAACAAAGAGTAACATTAGGTGATGTAGCAGAAGTTGATTTTGGATACCAAACAGCAAAATCTGTAGCTATGTTCTTAGGGAAAGATGGTATTTTCTTAGGTGTACAACCAACTGCAAATGCAAACGCTGTTAAGCTTACTAATGAAGTTGAAAAAGTAGTAAATGATTTAAATGCAACAATTTTAGAAAAAGAAAAACTAAAAATGATTTGGATTTATGATCAACGTGGATATATAGTTGGTTCCGTTGATTTAGTACAACAAAATATCATTATTGGTGGGGTATTAGCCATTTTTATGCTAATACTATTTTTAAGAGCAATTTCTCCAACTGCAGTTGTTTCTATTGCAATTCCAATTTCAGTAATTGGTACATTTATTATTCTTTCAGCAATGGATAGAAGTTTAAATACGATTTCACTTGCAGGAATTTCTTTTGCAGTTGGTATGCTAGTTGATAGTGCTATTGTCGTATTAGAAAATATTGACAGACATAGAAAAGAGGGAATGAGTATTCCTGATGCTGCATATAAAGGTGCTAGTGAAGTTTGGGGTGCATTAATTGCATCAGCATCTACTACTATGGCAGTATTTTTACCAATCATTTTTTTAGAAGATGAAGCAGGACAGTTGTTTAAAGATATCGCAATTGCTGTTGTATCTTCTGTATCTTTCTCTCTATTTGTATCAATTGCAGTTATTCCAATGTTATGGAAAAAGTTTGCAAGTATGTCAGGAAAAGAGATTAAAAAAGAGACAGCTTTAACAAAACTTGGAAATAAAATAGTTAATTTCTTTATGTCTTTTGTTAACTGGTCATTAAAATCAGTTCTTACAAAAGTAGCTACTATTTTAACTTTAGGAATATTATCTGCATCAACGATTTATTTATTATTCCCAAAATTAGATTATTTACCTCAAGGTAATAAAAACTTAATTTTTAATATCTTAATTACTCCACCTGGTTTATCTTATCAAGAAAGATATGATATGGGTGAGTATTTAATGAAAAAAATTGAACCAAATATTAATACTGATGTAAATGGAGTTCCAGGACTTAGTCGTGCTTTTTATGTTTCTTTTGGAGATTTTAACCTTTTTGGTGGAACATCTATGCATGAAAGTAGAGCAAAAGAGCTTATACCATTCTTTAGACCAATAGTAAATTCAATGCCATCAATTTTTGGTGTATCTTTACAATCAGGTGTTTTTGAAAATGGAATAGGTGAGGGTAAAACAGTTAATGTTGATATTAGTGGTGAAAAAATAGAAGATATAGCAGGAGTTGGAACACAGTTATTTATGGCTGCAAGAGGAGCTATTAAAGGTGGACAAGTACGACCTGTTCCATCTATTGAGCTATTATATCCAGAGTTTAGAATTAAGCCTAATCAAGATGCACTTAAAGCTTTAGGTATGAGTTCTTTAGATTTAGGAAATACTGTAGATGTATTAATGAGTGGAAAGAAAATATCTGATTTTGAACAAGATGGTAAAAAGAAAATAGACTTAGTACTAAAAGCAAATGATGAGCAAATTCAAACACCTGAAGATATTATGGCTACTCAAATTGCATTACCTAATTCTTCACTATTACCAATATCATCATTAGCTACTTCTGAAAGTATTACAGGTATTTCAGAAATTAGACACCTTGATGGAAAAAGAACGATTACATTACAAGTAACACCACCTACTAGTATGACAATACAAGAAACAATGGCTACATTAGAAGGTATGATTAAACAGATGAAGGATTCAGGGAAAATTTCTAATAGTGTTGAGATTGGAATTTCAGGAACTGCAGATAAATTAACTCAAACAATTTCAATGCTTGAGTTAAACTTTATACTTGCACTTATAATTATTTATTTACTAATGTCTGCATTATTTGGTAATTTCTTATATCCTATTGTTATTATGTTTACAGTACCACTTGCAACTGCTGGTGGGTTTATAGGACTTGCTCTAACAAATACATTTATAGCCCCACAACCATTGGATGTATTAACAATGCTAGGCTTTATTATTCTAGTTGGTATTGTTGTTAATAATGCAATTTTAATAGTGCATCAAAGTCAAAACTTAATTAAAAATGAAGGTTATGATCATAAAAAAGCAGTTGTAGAAGCTACAAGAACAAGAATTAGACCTATTTATATGTCGTCATTAACTTCTATTTTTGGTATGTTGCCTCTTGTTTTACTTCCAGGACCTGGTTCAGAGTTCTATAGAGGTTTAGGTTCAGTAATAACTGGTGGTCTTGCACTTTCTACAATATTTACAATTTTTGTAACACCTGCACTTTTAATGTTCTTTATAAAATTAGAACAAAGAATGGCTGGAAAAGTAAAAGAACCAGTTGATGTTAGTAAAGCATAGGAGAGATAAATGAAAAATATTAAAAGAAAACTAATTCTAAGTATGTTAACGGCTTCAATTTTAGCTGTTAATGTAAATGCATTAAATTTATCACAAGCTGTTGATATAGCATTAAAAAACAATCATGATGTACAAGCTAAGAACTTTGATTATTTGGAGGCAGTTGAAAATGTAAAGTTAAATAATTCAGACTTTTTACCAAAAGTTGGGTTAGGCTTTTCATATAACAATAGAGATGAAATAGCTTATCCTACTCAAGCAGATACTGATGCTACTTTTTCTGCTGAGGTTTCTTATAACTTATTTAATGGTTTTAAAAATACATCAGATAGAAATTCTTCAAAGTTTTTATCTCAAAGTTCAAAGTATTCATTAAATGCTTTAAAACAAGATATTATTTTAAATACTAAAACGGCTTATATAAATTATCTTGATAAAGAAAATGCACTAGAAACTTACAATAGTGCTTATAACCTTTTTCAAGAGCAGTATATTGATTCAAAAAACAGATATGAGCAAGGATTAATTGCTAAAAATGATTTACTTCAAGTCCAAGTAAATATGTCTTCTGCAAAACAAAATGTTGCAAAAGCAAAAGGTGATTTAAAAACAGCGAAAAATACATTATCAAATATATTAGGTGGTATGGATTTATCTTCTGAAAGTATAGAAAAGTTAAAAAATATGACACTAAAAACATCTGATTATGATATAAAGCTTTTAGATAATAGGAGTGAAATTCAAGCTTTAAAAATGAATTTAGAAGCAATAAAGCAACAAAAAAAATCAATAAAAAGTTCTTTTTATCCAAAAGTAGATGCTTCAATATCTCATAATCAGTATTTTGAAGATATAAGTGATTACAAAAATCAAAATATTGCTTCTTTAAGTGCTTCATGGAATCTATATAATGGTGGTTATGATGATGTAAAAGGTAATATTTATAGAACTAGATATCTAAAAGCAAAAACACAATTAGAAAAAACAAAACTTGATATTAAACTTCAATATGAAAATGCAATCTCAAATCTAGAAGTTGCGATTGAAAACTTTAATACAGCTAGTTTATCACAAGAACAAGCTCTTGAAAACTATCAAATTATCAAAAATAGATTTGATGAGGGAATTTCAACAAGTACAGATTTAACAGATGCAAACTATTTATTAACACAAGCAAAACAAGGTCTAAATAGAGCCTATTTTGATAAGTTTTTAGCTGTATCTACACTTGATAGAATATTTGAAAAGTAAATATTAATACTAAGATAAGTTTTTATTTTATATAAAAACTTATCTTTTATGCTATATTATTTCTTATGTTTACAATAAATAAAGAAACTACAAAACTTTTAACACTTACTTTAACAGCTTTACTATTTTTAGCCTTAAATTCAATTTTATGTAAGGCTGCACTTGTAAATGATTATATTGATGCTTACTCATTTACTTTTTTCAGACTTTTTTTTGGAGCACTTACTTTAGTTTTAATTTATTATTATAAAAATAAAATCTTTTCCATCTCTTTTAAGAAAAATTGGATTACTTCTTTTATGCTTTTTATCTATGCTATTTGTTTTTCATATGCTTATATTAGTTTAGACGCAGGGCTTGGAACTTTACTTTTATTTGGAGTTGTTCAAATCACAATGCTAATATCTTCACTTTTTTTAAAAGAGAAAATTAGCTTACAAAAACTTTTTGGAATGATTTTAGCTTTTGCAGGTTTAGCATACTTACTTTATCCTAAAGAGAGTTTTGAATTATCTTATATTCATGTTTTATTGATGACTTTATCAGGTATTGCATGGGCTTTTTATTCAATTCTAGGAAAAAAATCTACGGATGCAGTATTTAATACGATGGACAATTTTGTAAAAGCTAGTTTAATTGCTTTAGTATTTTATATCTTTATCAATCTAGACAATTTACATTTGTCTTTAAATGGTATTTTATTAGCTTTTATTTCTGGAAGTTTAACTTCAGCTATAGGATATGTAATTTGGTATAAAGTATTACCTCAAATGCAAATTATTACAGCTTCCGTTATTCAACTTTTAGTTCCTATTATTTCAATTATATTTAGTGTGATCTTTTTAAGCGAGTTATTTACTTTTAATTTGACACTTTCGACAATTATTATTTCATTAGGAATTTTATTAGCCATATTTTCGAAAAAATAAAAATGACTATTTAGCCATATTATCTATTCCTTTAAAAGAGTCAAACCATTTTAGTTTTGAAGGAACTTTAGCATTATCAACTTTTGTTTCACCTGTATATAAAGCTGAACTAAAGCCCTTACTTTTATTGTTTTTTGTACTTGATATGTAAATAAATACTACTGAAATGATTAAAGTTATATATATTATTATTTTACTTATTTTAGATTTTATTGTTTGTTTTTGTTTATTCATTTTATATAACGGCACCCGATGCTGCCATAATTTCTTTTCCTTCTTCACTAACCATATCATTTGTCCATCTTGGCTTAAATGTTATATGAACTTTTGCTTCATTTACTTCTTCAACAGCTTGTGTTACAAGTCTTACTTGCTCCATTATTGTTCCAGCAACAGGACAAGCTGGACTTGTTAAAGTCATCATAATAACACAATATAAACCTTCTGCTCTTTCTTCAAAATTTATTTCATATATAAGTCCTAAATCATAAACATTTACAGGAATTTCAGGGTCAAATACATTTTTTAGGTTTTCTATTATCTTTTCTCTTATTTCATCAAAATTGTAATTACTTGACATTTTAATCCTTTAGGCTTTTAGTGCATATTCTTTAATTTTTTTAATCATTCCAATAACTCCACTTTGTCTATTTGGTGTTATTATCTCACTTAAGTTTAGCTCATGGACAATATCCATATCAACATCTTTTAACTCTTCAATTGTTGAATCAGAGAATATTTGTAAAATCATATAAACTAAACCTTTTACAATTATCGCATCCGAAGTACCTTTGAAAATAAGTTTATTATCAACTTGTTCACATATTAACCAAACTTGTGAAGTACAACCATGTACTAAATTTGCAGGTATTTGATATTTTTCATCTAAAGGGTCTAATTTTTTTCCTAGATCAATAATATATTCATATTTTTGTAATTCATCTTCGAAAAATTCTAAATCTTCTTTTATATCTTCTACTCTTTTTTCAATACTCATTTTTAATCCTGTTCTAGTTTTCTAACATTTTTAAAGCTTTTTTTAATGCAAGAATTAATTTATCTACATCACTATAATCATTATAAAAGCTAATTGATACTCTTATTGTACCTTTTATATTAAGGCTTTTCATAATAGGTTGTGCACAATGATGTCCGACTCTTAATGCTATTTTCATTTTATCAACTAAAATACCAACATCATCATGAATAAGACCTTTAAAGTTAAAACTTCTACTACCAATTGAATCACTTATATCATTATAAAACTCAATATTTGGAAGTTTTTTTAATTCTTGATTTAAGTAGTTAAAAACATCTTTTTCAATAGTTTCAATATTTTCATAACCAATATGGTTTAAATACTCTAAAGCTTCTCCAAACCCTATTACTCCTGCTATATTTTGTGTTCCTGCTTCAAATTTATAAGGTGAGTCCAATAGAGTTGATGAGTTAAAATCAACTTGATCTATAGTTGCTCCTCCTGTTTGATAAGCTTTTACATCTTTTAGATATTTCTCTTTTATATAAATAGCTCCAACTCCTGTTGGTGCAAATGTTTTATGTCCTGAAATTGCAAAAAAATCTACATCTAATTCTTGCATATCTACTTTCATATGAGCTAAACTTTGAGCTCCGTCTATCATAACTACTGAATCATATTTATGAGCAATTGAAATAATTTGCTTAATATCATGTATTTTTCCAAAGGCATTTGATATATGTGTAATACTCACAAAAGATTTTGGATTTTCTTTTAATAACTCTTCAAAATGTTCCATATCAAAATTAAGGTTTTTATTGTACTTTACAACTTCAAGTCCATTTCCTAAACTTCTTCCTTGCATATGCCAAGGCACGATATTTGAATGATGCTCTAATGAAGATATTATTATTGTCTTAAAATCTTTTGCATAAGAGCTTGCAATAAAATTAATAGATTCAGTTACACCTTTTGTGAATATTATCTCTTCTTTATTTTTTGCATTTATAAACTCTTTTAATGTTTTTCTTGCATTTTCAAATTTAAGTGTTGCTTTGTTTGCATCACCAAAATTACTTCTATGTGTATTTGCACAATATTCTTCATAATACTCAATTTGCGAGTCAACTACTGCTTTTGGTTTTTGAGTAGTTGCTGCATTATCTAAATAGACTATGTCAGAGTTTTCAAAATATGTGAAATCTTTTTTAAACATAGTTTTTCCTTTCATATGAATCTATAAATTCTTTAATTAATTTGTCATCAATATTATCATATATTTTACTTTCAAAAGCTTTTAAAAGTATTTCATATGCTAAGTTTTTATTTATTCCACGTGATTGTAAATACAATAATTGGTCTTTATCTAAAGTTCCTGTTGTTGCACCATGACTAGCTTCAAGTTCATCTATTAAAATCTCTAAATGTGGTTGCGCATAAATCGCTGCATCATTTGAAAGTAAAATAGTATTTGAGTTTTGAAATGCTTTTGAATAAAATGCTTTTTCATTTACTCTTGATAAGGCTTTAAAAACAGTACGAGAATGATCTTTTAACGAATGTTTAAAGTTTATATTACTTATTGAACTCTCTCCATTATGTACTGTTTTTATCACATTTGCTGTATTTGCTGAATCTTTAGATTTAACTAAAGAATTTAACTCATAATCACAACTTTTATTATCTAATATATTTACAATATTATTAACAATTACACCATTTCCATATTCAAAGTTTGTAACTTTACACTTTGAATTATCTTTTTGATCAATATCTAAATTAAAAAGTAAATAATTTACATCATTTATATCTTGAATCTTTGCGTACTCAAAATCTGCATTTTCATTTACTTCAAAAGATCTATTTACGCAATATGCACTATTTGTTGAAGTATTTGTAAAAACTTCAATAACAGATGCTTTTACATTTTCTTTTACTTCAATTTTTAATGAATTTGTAAAAAATGTTTCGTCTTCATTTATTTTGTGAATTAAACAAATAGGCTCTGGAATATTAGAGTTTATAGTTAGAACTACTTGTTTATTATCTAGATTTTTTGTTATTTCAAATAATGAATTGGCATACTTTTTTGTATCTTTTCTAATTTCCAATCCCATAATATCAAAGTTATAGTTTTGAGTATTTTTAAAATCATATGAAAATAGTTCTGCAAAATTTACTTTTATAAATTCTACATCTTTTTTAGCAGGTAGAACTAACCCTTCAATATCATTTAGTCTCATCTTTAATTCCTATTCCTTCATAGCCTTTTTCATCTAGCTCTAAAGCAAGAGAGTAATCTCCTGTTTTTACAATTTGTCCGTCATTTAAAATATGAACAAAGTCAGGTTTAATTAATTCTAATAATCTATCATAATGTGTAATCATAAGAACAGATTTTTTTCCATCTAACATTGCATTTACTACATTTGCAACAGTTTTAATAGCATCTACATCAAGACCTGAATCTATTTCATCTAACATAATTAAATCTGGATCTAAAAGTAGTAATTGAATTAATTCATTTCTTTTTTTCTCTCCACCACTAAACCCTTCATTTAAATCTCTTTGTAAAAGTTTTTTATCAAGATTAAATTTAGAAGTTTGCTCTTTAATAAGCTTTAAAAAATCCATTGTATCAATTTCATCTTCTCCTGCATATTTTCTTTTTTCACTTATTGCAGTTTTTAGAAAATAGCTATTATTAACTCCTGGAACTTCAATAGGATTTTGGAAGCTCATAAAAATACCTTCATTAGCACGATCTGATACATCTAAATCTAGTAAATCTTTCTTTTTATATGTAATTGAACCTTCAGTTACAACACAGTCATAATGAGCACTTAAAGTTTTAACTAAAGTTGATTTTCCTGCACCATTAATTCCCATTAAGGCATGAACTTCACCTTCTTTAATATTTAAGTTTAAGCCTTTTAAAATCTCTTTATCATTTATATTTACTTTTAAATCTTTAATTTCTAACATAATTTTTGTTTGCTGGCTAGCTTAACCAACACTCCCTTCTAATGATATATTTAATAATTCTTTTGCTTCAGCAGCAAATTCCATTGGTAACTCTTTTAATACTTCTTTACAAAAACCGTTTACAATCATTGAAATGGCATTTTCTTCACTTATACCTCTTTGAGATATGTAAAAAAGTTGTTCATCTGAAATCTTTGAAGTTGTTGCTTCATGTTCAATAATTGCATCCATATTTCTTACTTCATGATATGGATATGTGTGTGCATTTGCTTTATTCCCAATAAGTAGTGAATCACACTCAGAGATATTACGTGCACCTGTAGCACTTTTCCCAACTCTTACTAATCCTCTATATGCATTTACTCCACTCATTGCAGATATACCTTTTGAAATAATAGTTGATTTAGTATTTTTACCTAAATGAACCATTTTAGTTCCCGTATCTGCTTGCTGTGCTTTTGATGAAATAGCAACTGAGTAAAACTCTCCAACGCTATTATCACCTTTTAAAATACATGATGGATATTTCCATGTTAACGAAGAACCCGTTTCTACTTGTGTCCAAGAGATTTTCGAGCTCTTCCCAATACAGGCCCCTCTTTTTGTAACAAAGTTTAAAATTCCACCACGTCCGTCTTTATCACCTGGATACCAGTTTTGAATAGTAGAATATTTTATTTGTGCATTATCAAGTGCTACTAATTCAACAACTGCTGCGTGAAGCTGTCTTTCATCTCTTGTTGGAGCTGAACATCCTTCATTGTAAGAAACATAAGAGTTTTCATCACAAATAATAATTGTTCTCTCAAACTGTCCTGTATCTAAAGCGTTAATTCTAAAGTAAGTTGAAAGTTCCATTGGACATACTGTATTTGGTGGAACATAAACAAATGAACCATCTGTAAATACAGCTGAGTTTAAACAGGCAAAATAGTTATCAGTTACAGGTACAACTGAAGCTAAATATTTTTTTAAAAGTTCTGGATATTTATTCGCAGCTTCAGAAACTGAACAGAATATAATTCCTAACTCTTCTAACTCTTCTTGATATGTAGTTTTTACTGAAACTGAATCAAATACTGCATCAACTGCAACTGTTTTAACACCTGCTAATTGCTTTTGTTCTTCTAAAGGTATTCCTAATTTTTCATAAGTTTTTAATATTTCTGGATCTACTTCATCTAAAGAATCTAAAGCTTTTTTAGGAGCTGAAAAGTATGCAATATCTTGATAGTCTATTTTTGGATATTTTAAATTTGCCCAAGAAGGTTCTTCCATTTTTAACCATTTCTCATAAGCTTTAAGCCTAAAATCTAATAGCCAAGAAGGTTCTTCTTTTTTAGCAGATATTGCTTTTATAACATCTTCATTTAATCCTTTAGGAAAAGTATCACTTTGCACTAAAGTTTCAAATCCTAATTTATATTCACTATTAATAACGTCATGAATGTGTTTATTCTCACTCATAATTGACTCCATAATTATTCAAATTTTTAAATAAGACAATAACTGTCCTAATTGAAATATAACAGTAAATAAATTAAATAAAACTTAAATAGGACAAAGAGTGTCCTATTTATATTGAATGTGTATAAAAAAGGTTATTTTATATCTTTTTCTAATCTATTTGTATAGTAAGAAATGGGATAAGTTAATATTAAATATCCAATAGCAAGAGGTATATAACTTTCTAATGTAGAATAAGTAATAGCATCAACTTCTTGTGCATTCATAGTAAACTCAGAAATTGCAATAATAGACAATAAAGATGAATCTTTAATAATAGAAGCAAACTGTCCCGTTAATGAAGGTAACATTCTTTTAAAAGCTTGTGGAAAGATTACATATCTATATGTTTGATAGTTTGACATTCCTAAACTTATACTTGTTTCATATTGGTCTTTATCTATTGATTGTAATGCTGCACGTATTATTTCAGACACATAAGCTCCTGAAAATATTGCAAGTATAAAAGTTCCTACTATATATCTATTTTCAAAGCCTAAGTTATTAGCAAATACATAAAAGAAAATTAAAATTTGAACAAGTAATGGTGTTCCTCTAATAATTTCAATATAAAACCTTGCAAAGAATCTTAAAATAATAAGTCTAGAGTTTTGTGCATAAGTGAAAAATAGTCCTATTATAAAGCTTAAAATCAATGCAAAAAAAGAGATAGTAATGGTCATTAAAAAACCATTTATAAACTTTTGTTTATATTCATAAACATGTTCCCAATTAAAATCATAAGAGATATTTGCAAACATAAAATAAACAGGAGTAGTTACAAGAATACATAAAAAAACAAAGTTGAAAAAATAAACTCCCCATGAAAGGGAGTTATTCTTTTTATAAGTTAATTCATTTATAAATAAGTTTTTAATTTTAAAAATAGCGATTTCCTAGAAGAAGAAAGGAATATTTAATTTATCAAAAGTAGCTTTTGCTTCAGTTAAGTGTGTCTTAGCAAAAGTAGCAAATGTACCATCTGCTTTAGCTTTTTTAATAAATTCATCAACTTTTTTCTTTAATTCAACATCTTTTTTGTTTAATGCAACACCCCAGTATTCAAAATCTTTTTGGAAAGATTTTAAAATAGCAACAGTTGTATCTTTATGCTGAACATGGTTTTTGTAAATTGTTAATTGATCATATAAAAATCCATCAACTTTACCTTGAACTACTTCTAAAACACAAGCATTTTCTTTATCAAAAACTAAAACATCTGCATTTTTAAAGTTCTTACTAACATAAACATGTCCTGTAGAACCTTTTTTTACTGCAACTTTTTTCCCTTTTTTATCTAAATCATCAATATTTGAAACACCAGAATTTTTATTAGCTAAAATAGCAAGTGAAGATTGAGCATAAGGAATTGAGAAATTAATAGATCTTTGTCTCTCTTTTGTAATAGTCATAGATGAGATAATTAAATCAATTTTCCCAGTTTTTAAAGATGGTATTAATCCACTCCATGCAGTATTCTCAATAACTACTTCTCTTCCTAAATATTCACCAAGTGCTTTTGCAAAATCAACTGATACACCTTGGGGATTACCATTTTTATCACTCATTTCAAATGGAGGGTAGGCTAATTCCATACCAACTGTTAAAACTTTTTTCTCTGCTTTTAATTCTGAAGCTACTAAAGTAAGAGATATTAATGTAAACATTAATGCTAATAATATTTTTTTCATTTATGTACCTTGTATTATTTTTTATTATTATTCCATACTAAACTTAACATTACTTTATTATAGGTCTATTTATTTATAAAAATTCTACTATAATAATGCGAAAATTAGTGATAAATTTAATAATTAAGATTCTGAAATATTAATTAAGACAATTTTTATCCTATTTACACTAAAATACGAAAATCGATTAAGAAAATAGTATTTAAAGTAAAAAATAGAAAAATATTAAACTAATAGGAATATAAAATATGATGGAAGTTTATTTAGATAATAACGCAACTACAATGGTAGACCCAAAAGTTTTCGAAGAAATGAAACCATTTTTTTGTGAAATTTACGGAAACCCTAATTCACTTCATAAATTTGGAGCAGGAACTCATCCAAAGATGGTTGAAGCTTTAGATTTCTTATATGAAGGAATTAATGCAGCTGATGAAGATGATATTATCATCACAGGAAATGCAACTGAAAGTAATAATACAGTTATTAAAGGTATCTGGGTTGATAAGATTTTAAATGGTAATAAAAATCATATTATTACTAGTGAAGTTGAACATCCAGCAATTACAGCTGCATGTAAATTCTTAGAAACACAAGGTGTTAAAGTAACTTATTTACCTGTTAATGAAGAGGGTGTTTTAGAAGCATCTTTAGTTAGAGATAATATAACAGAAGAAACTGCATTAGTTACTATTATGTGGGCAAACAATGAAACTGGTAAAATTTTTCCAATTAAAGAGATTGGATTAATCTGTAAAACTACAGGTGTTCCTTTCCATTCTGATGCAACACAAGCTATTGGAAAATTTCCAGTAGACGTACAAGATTGTAATCTTGATTATATAAGTTTTTCTGCACATAAATTCCATGGACCAAAAGGTGTTGGTGGATTATATGTTAAAAAAGGTTCAGAATTAACTCCATTACTTCATGGTGGTGAACAAATGGGTGGAAAAAGAGCTGGTACTGTTGATGTTGCATCAATGGTAGGAATGGGATGGGCTATGCACTTAGCAACATCTACTATGGCTTTAGCTTATGAAAAAAATCACGTTAGTAAATTAAGAGATAGATTAGAAAATGCAATTTTAGAATTACCAGAAACTATTGTTATTGGTGGTAAAGATAATAGAACTCCCAATACAACTTTAATTTCTATTAGAGGTGTTGAAGGTGAATCTATGTTATGGGATTTAAATCAAAATGGTATTGGAGCTTCAACAGGAAGTGCATGTGCTAGTGAAGATTTAGAAGCTAACCCCGTTATGAATGCATTTGGATCTGATAGTGAGCTAGCTCATACAGGTGTTAGATTCTCTTTAAGTAGATTTAATACTGAAGAACAAATTGATTATGCAATTGAAGTAATTAAAAATGCTGTTACAAGATTAAGAGCGCTTTCAAGTTCGTATGCATACGCTCCAGCATCGCATAAATCAGCTTTATAAAAATAAAAGAATAATAAAAAGGAAAATGATATGGCAAAAAATGATTTAATTAGTGGATCAATTTGGGATGAGTATTCAAATCAAGTTGTAAATAGAATGAATAACCCACAACATCAAGGTGAAATCACAGAAGAGAGAGCAAAAGAATTAGGAACAAAATTAATTGTTGCTGATTTTGGTGCTGAATCATGTGGTGACGCAGTAAGATTATACTGGGCAGTAAATGAAGAAAATGATGAAATTGTTGAATCTAAATTCAAATCTTTTGGTTGTGGTACTGCAATTGCATCTTCTGATGTTATGGCTGAATTATGTGTTGGTAAAACTGTTGATGAAGCTGTTAAGATTACAAATATTGATGTTGAAAAAGCATTAAGAGATAATCCAGATACTCCAGCTGTTCCACCTCAAAAAATGCACTGTTCNGTTATGGCTTATGATGTTATTAAAAAAGCAGCATCTGAGTATAAAGGTGTTGATATGGAATCTTTTGAAACNGAAATTATTGTTTGTGAATGTGCNAGAGTAAGNTTAGGAACNATTCAAGAAGTTATNAAAATNAATGANTTAAAAACAGTNGAAGANATTACTGATTATACAAAAGCTGGTGCNTTTTGTAAATCATGTATNAANCCAGGTGGNCACGAAGAAATGGANTANTATTTAGTTGATATTTTAGCTGATACNAGAGCTGAAATGGNAGAAGCTAAAATGAAANANGCNGCAGATGCTNNTGAATCTGGTGANNTNACATTTGATAAAATGACTTTAGTTCAAAGAATTAAANCTATTGATNCAGTATTAGATGAAGATATTAGACCTATGTTAGTAATGGATGGTGGAAACATGGAAATTATTGATATTAAAGAAAATATTCCTCATTATGATTTATATATCAGATACTTAGGTTCATGTTCAGGATGTTCGTCTGGGTCTACTGGAACTTTATATGCAATCGAATCTGTATTACAACAAAAAATTGATGAAAACTTAAGAGTTTTACCAATTTAATAAAACTTTATAAATACAAATATTTATTAAAAAGGCTCGTGCTTAGGCACGGGCCTTTTTTATTATAAACAATAATTCCACAATTATATTATAAATTTCTTCTATCAAAAATGAGGAGAATATCATGAAAAAAATTGTTTTAGGAACATTAGTTTTAGGTGTTGTTGCATTTGCTGCTGTTAATTTAGCCTCTTGTAAAGGTTGTCATGGTCAAAACTTTGAGAAAAAAGCTTTAGGAAAATCTAAAATTGTATCTGAAATGACAAAAGCAGAAGTAAATGATGCTATGGTTGGATATAAGAATGGTACATATGGTGGACCAATGAAAGGTTTAATGAAAGGTCAGGTTGCAAAATATAGTGAAGAAGAATTAAAATCTACAGGACTTGGTAAGTAAGTATTTAAATAAATCATAAACTTTAAAAGGTATTTTTATACCTTTTAAATACTTTTGGAATACTATTATGTGCTATTATGAGTAAATTTATATACTCAGGACACTTTATGCCAAATAAAAAACTACATAAAATATTAATATCACATTTTTTCAAATTTTCATTAATTCCGATTTTAGTTGTAGAAGTTGCACTATTAGTGCTTTATTTCTCTATTAATGCATATATTTCTTTAAAAAATACTAACTTATTATTAAATAATGCTCAATCTCATACTTTAGAAGTTTTAAAAATGAATCAAAATTTATTAGTGATAAACTAAATGAAGTTACAAGACTTGCTAAAGTTCTTCAATATGAACATCAAGTGATAATGAAAAATTCTAAAAACTTTGGGCTTCCAAATGGTGAACCTAGTTTTAAAGTTGCAGAAAATGGAGTTTTTTATAAAACAAATAAAGTTGGATCATCTTTGTATTACTCTGCAGAAACAAAAATTGGTGAAAAAGAGTTAGCAAAGGCTAAATTTACTGAAGCTATGGATATCTCCCTTAAAAGTATAGTAGATACAAACGAAAATATAGTTGCTGCATATTTTAATACAAGTGATAATATGAATAGACTTTATCCTTTTATTGATGATGTTGCACAACAATATGGAAGACATATTAATATGGCTGATTATAATTTTTATTACTTAGCTGATTTAAAACATAATCCAAAAAAAGAACCTGTTTGGACAGGAGCATATTTAGATCCTGCAGGTAATGGATGGATGCTATCTTGTATTGTTCCTATTTATAATGGTGACATTTTAGAAGGTGTTACAGGAATTGATATTACAATTGATAGTTTCGTTAAAAATATTTTAAATAGAAAACTTCCATATAACGCAAACTTATTTATGGTTGATAAAGATGGTATGATTATTGCAATGTCTGAATATATAGAGAATCTTTTAGGTTTAAAAGAGTTAAAAGAACACTTATATACAGATGCTATTTTAAAAACAATTGAGAAACCTGAAGAGTTTAATATTTTAAAAAATAGTACTCCTTTTGCTTCACACTTTAAAAAATTAATGCAAGAAGAAGCTCACACAGACTCTTTTATTATTCAGGGAAATGAATATTTAGCACTAGAACAAAAAGTTGATGAGACAGACTGGGAGCTTTTAATTCTTATTGATAAAAATGAGATTTTTGATTCTATTGTACATTTAAAAGAACTTTCTAATAAAATAGGTTATTTTGCAATTGCTTTTCTTCTTCTATTTTATATTATATTTTTCTATTTTCTTTTAAGAAGAATAAATATTTTCTCAGATGTTATTACTCAACCAATTGTAAAACTTTCTGAAGAGACGACAAAAATAAAAGAAACAGATAGTAAAATAAATACTATAAATACAGATATTTTAGAAATTTATCAGTTAAATACAAACTTCTCAAATATGATGAGTGAATTAAATAAGAAAACACAAAATTTAAATGAAGCTAAGCTTCTTGCAGAAGAATCATCAAGAGCTAAAGATGATTTCCTAGCAAATATGAGCCATGAATTAAAAACTCCACTAAATTCAGTAAATCTTATAAGTTCTATTATGCTTAAAAATAAAAAAGGCAATTTAGATGAAAAAGATATTAAAAGTTTAGGTATTATTAATAATTCAGGAAAAGGTTTACTAAACCTTGTTGAAGATGTATTAGATGTGTCAAAACTTGAGTTAGGCGATATAAAATTAAATAATTCAAACTTTGATTTATGTAAACTTTTAGAAAAAACATATAATAGTTTTGAACTTCAAACGAAGAATAAAAATTTAAAACTTGCTTTTGAATGTAGTAAAGAGATTGGATTAATTCATAGTGATGAAGAAAAAGTTAAACAGGTATTAAAAAACTTATTAAGTAATGCCTTTAAATTTACTGAAAATGGTGAAATAAAACTTACTGCAAGATTAAATAAAGAGTTTGTAGAGTTTGAAGTTAAAGATACAGGGGTTGGTATTCCAGAAGATAAAATAGAAGATGTGTTTGATAGATTTAAGCAAGTTGATTCAAGTATCACTAGAAAATTTGGTGGAACTGGACTTGGTTTATCTATTACAAAAGAGATTACAACATTACTTGGTGGAGATATTAAAGTTGAAAGTAAAGTAAATATTGGTTCAACTTTCACTGCAAGAATTAAATCTAATAAAGAAGAAATCATTCAAAAAGAAGTAGGTGAAAATAGTAATTCTTTAAATAGCAATAAGAAAAAAATCATACTTTTTAATAATAACCCAATAAAATTTATTTCATTATCTGTTTTATTACAAAAATCATTTGATTTAATTACTACTAGTGATTTCAATGAATTATTAGAAATTTCTAAAAAAACCGATTTTGATTATATACTTTTTGACTCTTCAAAAATTGATGAAGAAAAATTATCTAAATTAGAAGTAAGTAAAGAAAAAACAGTACTTATTAAAGAAGAAGAAATAGCTAATATAGAGAAAATAAAAGAAATAATTTCATTACTTGAGTCTTAGTAACTTATATGAATTCACTCATATAAGTTCTATATATTAAAGGGACTAGATTTTGTTGAAGTTTTAAATTAATTCTTTCTTCAATCGTAACACCTTTAAAAAATCTTTTCCAAAGCATTTGAAATTTTTCTTCACTTTTTGAATGTTTTGGTTCTTCAAAGTGAGATACTTCTTGAATTGAAAACTCTTCATCTATTTTTATAAAAGCAAGTTTTCTATTTATATCATGAATTATAAAATTTTGATTATTAAATCTTTTTAAAAAATGTTTAGCTAAAAAATATAATACATTAAATCTACACTCTAATTTGGCATATAAAGTACCATCTTCAAGCTCTTCAAATCTTATAAACGCATACATTTTATGAACATTTTTAAATAACTCTTTTTCTAAGTTTGTAAGATAAAAAACACAAGAGTTATTGATATTTAAAAGCTGTTTATTATCTTTAAATCCAAGAATAATATACTCTAATAAAGCTATTTCAAAATCTTTTGAATCACACATAAATATATTTAATATCTTTTGTACTGTCTGTTTTGAGAAATTGGATTTAATTGCTTTTAAAACTTTTGTATATTTTTGTTCTTCTGTTTGAATATGTTTTATCTCTTCAAAAACTATTTCATTTGGAATCTCTTTATAGATTTTTATAGGTCTTAATTTTTGATAATAAACATCATAAACTAAAGATAGAAATACTTCAAAAGTCTTATCATAAATTAAAATCATAGCTCACCAGTAATTGAACTTATATCAAATAATGAGGGTTGTATTATTTTTTTTACTTCGGGTTTTATAAGTGCTGTTCTTATATTTTCTCTATAAAAAGGAACTTGTTTTTGAAACTCTTTATCACAAGTTATAAAATATTTTGCTTTTTTAATTGAGATTTTTAATTTCTTTAAATCATCAAAAGTTAGTCTTTTAAATCTTCTTGCTTTTAATATCTTAAATACACCTCTAGCTCCAATTCCTGGAATTCTTAAAAGTTCTTCTTTTGAAGCTGTATTTATTTCCATTGGAAAGTATTTTAGATTGTTAATTGCCCAAAAAGCTTTAGGATCTAAGTCTTCATCTAAATTTGGAAATTCATCTGTTACTATCTCTTCCCAAGAAAAATCATAAAATCTTAGTAACCAATCAGCTTGATACAGTCTATGCTCTCTTAACATTGGAGGTTTAGAGACTATTGATGGAAGATTTCTATCATCATTTACAGGGATATAAGCGCTATAATAAACCCTTTTTAATAAAGCTTTATCATAAAGTGCTGAACTTAGTTTTAAAATATCTCTATCACTTTCAGGAGTAGCACCTACAATTAGTTGTGTACTCATACCTATTGGTTTTTGATTCTTTTCTAAACTTAAATCTCTTGCAAATTTTAGTGGTTGAAGTACTTTTTCTTTTGTCTTATTAGGAGCAAGAAGTTTTAAAGATTTATCACTTGGAAGCTCAATATTTGAGCTTACTCTATTTGCTAGTTTTACTATTTGCTCAACTAATTCCATACTACTACCAGGTATAAGTTTTACATGAATATATCCATTAAATTTATATTCATATCTTAAAATTTTTAGAGCTTTTAAAATTAAAGTCATGGTATGGTCTTCAGTTTTTACAATTCCAGAACTTAAAAAAAGTCCCTCAATATAGTTTCTTTTATAAAAGTTTATAGTGATATCAGCAAGTTCTCTTGGAGTAAATACAGCTCTTGGGATATCATTTGAAATACGATTTATGCAATAGGCACAATCATAAATACATATATTTGTAAGAAGTACTTTAAGTAAAGATACACATCTTCCATCAGGTGTAAAACTATGGCAAATTCCACTTGTATGAGTTGCTCCTAACTCACCTTTTTTATAATTTGTTTCAACTCCACTTGAAGAACAAGATACATCATATTTTGCACTATTACTAAGAATTTCCATTTTTTCATATATATCATTTTTCATACTCTAATTTTAGTAAAAAATATAGCTAACACTTAAAAATATATCATTTTGTAATAAAAAGATTTTCTATAAAATTATTGGCTATTTCTAAATGCTTTTCTAGTTTTTCTTCTTTCATTTTATTTAAAAGTGCTATTTGCATTTTCATTCTTGGATTTTGCACAAACTTATTTGAATATTTATTTAAAAATTTCCAATATAAAGCATCTACAATAGGACTCCAATCTTCACTCTTTTTATAGTCACTCATTTTTATAATATAATTTGAACTACAAATATATGGTTTAGTTGTGATACTTCCTCCATCACTAAACCCACTCATTCCATATACGTTTCCAACCATTACCCAATCATAAGCATCAATATAATATTTCATAAAAAACTTATAAACGCTATTTGGTTTTATTTCAAGTAATAAAAATAAATTTCCTAAAATCATTAGTCTTTCTATATGATGATTATATGCACTTTGATTTAGTTTTTTTATACAATCATCTAAAGGAGTAATCCCACTTTTAGCTTCTAATATTTTAAGAGGAATTTCATTTTTAAATTCAAAAAAATTAGAATTACGTAAAGCTACACCATCATTTTGATAAATCTTTAGCATAAACTCTCTCCAGCCTATTATTTGACGTATAAAACCTTCTTTTGCATTATATGCAGCATCTGCACTTACTATTTTTTCTATTAATTCTTTTAAATCTATAAGACCTATATTTAATGAGCTTGAAATATTCGAGTGAAATAAAAAGTACTCTTTATTTTGTTTTGTTATTGCATCTTGATAATCTCCAAAGTTTTCAAACTTATCTTTTATAAAATACTCAAGTTGGATTGATGCTTCATCAAAAGTAGTAGGATAGTAAAAATCTTCATTTACAACTCCAAGAGTTTTAAACTTTTTACAATAATTTTTTGCTTCTTTTACATATTTATTATCAAAGCTAAATGTTGCAGGTATTTTTATATCTTTTGGAAGCTTTTTCCTATTTTCACTATCAAAACTATACTTGCCATGAAGTGGCTTACCATTTTCCATAAAAATATTTAGTTCATTTCTTCTATTTTTATAAAAATTATGCATAAATTTATTTGAATCATTTGGATTTATAAAGTTAGGGTTTTTAACTGTTTTAATATTAGTAAAGTTTTTATAGACTTTATTTTCTAAATAATCATCAAATAAATCATAAACATAAATTTCTTCATCTTGATACTTATTTAGGTAAGTTTCGTCTTCAAAATATTCAATATCAATATTATGTTCTTTTAAATACCCTTCATAAAATTTCATACTTGCACGATGAAGAATTAGCTTTTGAATATGAAAGTCATATTGTGTAAAAAAAAGTGGCTCTTCTATTAATAGCACTTTGGTATTGTTAAGTTTTTCTATATTTTTAAAAAGTTGATTAGGGTATAAAATAAATATTTTCATAAAAAGATTTTATGATTTTTAGAAGTTGTTTTGTAGGACTTACTTGTGCTTTAATAAGAAAATTAAAAAGCAAAAGGATAATTATATGCTCTCTTTTGCTTTTAAATCTTTGTATAGAATTATATGTTCATTAATTTCTTCAATACTTGCTTTTCTTCTACAAGATAAGTAACCTTTTCTTCCATCTGATGTAGTAGTTGGAAAAACTGTTGCAAATACCCAATAATAGTTACCTGATTTTGTGGCATTCTTTACATATCCACTCCAAATTTCACCTTTTTTTACAGTGTCCCATAAGTCTTGAAAAGCAGCTTTTGGCATATCTTTATGTCTTACAATACTATGTGCTTGTCCTATTAATTCATCAACTTCATATTCAGCAATTTTACAAAAATCATCATTTGCAAATATTATAATTCCTTTTTCATCAGTTTCACTTACTAAAAAGGCAAAATCATCTAAAACTATCTCTTTTCCCATTATTTATCCTAGTTTACTTTTTTATTTTTTGCATCATCTACTAAAATTTGTGCCATTAAAAGAGTTTCATCTGCAAAGTCTGCTACCTTGCTAGCTTCACTTGCATTCTCTTGTGTTACTTTATCTAGTATTGTAATTGCTTGATTGATTTGTTTAATACCAGTTAACTGTTCATTTGAAGCAACACTTACGTCTTGAATAATATTAATTGTTTGAGATATTAGTGTATTTAAATTATTGTATCCACTACTCATTTCATCTGATATCATTTTACCTTGATCTGTTTTTAAAGTTGCATTTTCAACTAAGATTTTAATCTCTTTTGCCGCTTGTGTACTTCTTGTTGCAAGGTTTCTAACTTCACCTGCAACAACTGCAAAGCCTTTTCCAGCTTCACCTGCAGTTGCAGCTTCTACTGCTGCATTTAATGAAAGGATATTTGTTTGGAATGCTATTTGATCAATAACACTTATTGCTTCATTTATTGAAGTTACTTTTTGATTTATTTCATCCATAGCACTTGCTGTATCACTTGCAAGTTTTTCTCCTAAAGTAACAGACTCTTTTACTGTTTTACTTAAGTCTGCCATTTTTATAGCATTTTCATTATTGTTTTGTGTAATGGAAGTAATTTCTTCTAAAGATGCTGCTGTTTCTTCTAAAGATGCAGCTTGTTCATTTGCTCTTACTGATAGGTTTTCAACTGACTTATGCATACTAATAGAATTTGATTCTAATTTAGTACCATTCTTTAAATTAAGTTTTGCACTATCATTTAATTCTTTTCCTAATTTATTTATTTGTTCCATTGTAATAAGCATTTTTCCCTTTAATATAGGGTTTATTTTCATTTGATCTCGATAATCTTGATTTGTATACTTATCCATTATATCAACTAATTCTTGCATGTTTTCATTTGTTGTTTCAAGCATTTTATTTACTATTATTTTTAGAGTATGAATCATAAAATTGTTAGAATCAGTATGTATTTTAGAAGTATAAATTCCTTGTGAAACTTTATTTAATGCAATTACAACTTCACCAAGCACATGCATGTCATTTTTTCTCATCGTATCAAATTTATCTACATATAAATTTAATTCTTTTAAAATTATTCCAATGTCATCATCATTAATAAATTCTGCTTTTTTAATTCGATTTGTTTTATAAAAAGCAAAATCCATGAGATTATCAATATATTTTTTAAGTTTATCAATACCTCCAACAATTCTATTCATGGAGTTTATTGCTAAGTATGTAGTTATAATAGCAAAGAAAATATTTACAGTAATAATTGCAATAATTTTATAGTCACTTAATATAGCAACTATACTTATTAAAGCGAATCCTATTTGACTTGAAATTAAGTTAATTAGTAATCTTTTCTTAGTTGATATATTTCTAAGCATATGACAAATACCTTCTTTATAAATAAGTTGATTATATTATAATATAAAAATAATTAAACTAAGCACTCATTTTTAAGGAAAACTTAAAACTTAAAACTTACTCATAAAGACACAATATAGGGAAATAAAAATTGTTTGTTAAATAATTTTATTATGTAAGAAAAATATAGAAGTAATAAATAATTTTTTATACTCTTGAAAATACTTATTTAAATGTATTTATTAATTATATATTTATTAATAATGTATTTTTCTAAATTTAGTTATAATTGCGAAAAATTAAAAGAGTATAAATGGAATTTTTACAAGATATTACTATTACATGGATCATAGTTTTTATAATTACAGGTTTTATTGCAGGTTATATAGATTCAATTGCTGGTGGTGGGGGAATGGTTCAAGTCCCTGTACTTCTATTAAGTGGTATTCCTCCTATTTTTGTTTTGGCAACAAATAAAATGGCAAGCTTATTTGGTGTTACAATGGCTACTATAAAATATTTTCTTAGTAAAAAAATATCTTTAAAAGTTGTAAGTATTGCTATTGTTCCATGTTTAATAGCTTCTTATATAGGAAGTGAATTAGTTATGTTTTTATCAGATGAGATTATTAATTGGGCTATTTTGATATCAATTCCAATAGCTTTACTCTTTTTATTAAAGAAAAGTAAGGATATAAAAGAAGAAAAAACTGAATTAAATAATAAAAATATAGTTTTAGCAACTGCACCAATTGGTTTTTATGATGGCTTATTGGGACCTGGAACTGGAACTTATATGACAATTTCAATGAAAAAGTTTTTACATTTAGACTATATTGTTTCAACAGCTTCAACAAAACCTTTAAACTTAGCTACAAATCTAGGTTCAGCAATTGCTTTTGTTGCTGCTGGAAAAGTATTATGGATGATTGCTCTTCCTATGGCCTTAGCAAATATGGCTGGTTCATGGACTGGGAGTCATTATGCTATTAAAGGTGGTGAAAAGTTTATTAAAAAAGTATTAGTTATTGTTTTAGTTTTTATGCTTCTTGCAAATATTATTAAAATTATTGTTTCATAGTTTTTTAGATAAAATTAATAAATGTTAAAAAAACTGTTACTAATTTCTTTTAGACCTTTTATTTCATTACTTATAATAGGCTCTATTATTGGCTATTTTCATAAGTATGATTTTTTGCTTTTAGTCTTATTACTTTGTATTTTTATTTATAGATTTTATAAGGACACAAGAATAAATCCTGAAAAAAATAAAGCATATATATTATTTTCTGGGACTTTAATAAGTGGTTTTTTGGGAGTTTGTGCTGAAGTTTGGGGAATTGAAAATGGATATTGGCTCTATTATGATTTAAGTAGTAATAGGCAATTTCCTTATTGGTTACCACTTGCTTGGGGTTTAACTTTTATGTTCTTTTATCGTATTGAAGAAAATATCTTAAAGCTAATAAAAATTGATACTTTAAAGAGTAAAATTCTTATGCTTATTCTTATATCTGCAATATTACCAACTTTTGGTGAAATTATTACTATTTACTTTGGGGTTTGGTCTTATACTTGGCCTTACCAACTTTTAGGTGTTCCTGCTCTTGCTATATTTTTATTAGTTGTTTTTCATACTTTCATTTTCTTTTTCTTTATGTTTATTTGTAAAAAATATAATATTCAAAATAAAGTTTTTAATAACAAAGATAATCAATAGTTTATATTGATTGTTATCAATTTATATACTTACTGTTTTTAATATAATGTAAAAAATCAAAAATAAGGCATTATAATGGAAACAATATCATCATTTTTAACACAAGATCATAGAGCATGTGACGAAGAGTTTGCAAGCATGGAAAATGCTGTAGCATCTGAAGATTGGCTAGATGCAAACTCTAAACTAATTAAATTTTCTGAAGATTTATTACATCATTTTGATATGGAAGAGAAAGTTATGTTCTCAGCTTTTGAAAACAAAACAGGAATGACTCAAGGCCCAACTGCTATGATGAGAATGGAACATGACCAAATGAGAGGTCTTTTAGAAGATTTAAAAGCGGATGTAAATGCTACAAATAAGAATCATTTCTTTGGTGTAAGTGAAAGTTTAATGATGTTAATGCAACAACATAATATGAAAGAAGAACAAATGTTATACGCAATGGCAGACAGTCACTTAGGTGATATTGTAGGTGATGTTGTAGATAACATGAAAGCAATATAGATATATATGTTCAATCAAGGCCTAAGTTTAGAGCAAGCTCCACCTATTAATGTTCCTATAAAATTCTTTTTAAGTGCTCCTATTTTTGGAGTGCTTTTAGGACTTCTTTTTCTTTTTACTCCATTTGTTGAAGTTTCAAATCAATATTCATATGCTGCAATTGCTGCTGTTCATTTATTTACTCTAGGTATTTTATCAATGATAATATTTGGAGCAATGCAACAAATGATGCCAGTTCTTGCAGGTTCAGTGATAAAAAGACCACTTTTATTTGGAAATGTAGTGCATACAAGTTTAGTACTTGGAACTTTAGGTTTGTGCTCTTCTTTCTTTTTTGAAATAAAGATGCTTTTACATCTTGGAGTACTTTTTTTATCAATTGCTTTTTTATTCTTTTTTTCAATTACAATAAAACTACTTTTTAAAGTTGAATTTTTAACATCAACTGTAAAAGCTATGAGACTATTTTCTGTTTCAGGATTACTTACATTTTTTCTTGGACTGTTTTTAGGTATTTCGCATATGATTGGTAATATGGGTGAAAATTATACTGTATTTTTAAATTCTCATATTTTATTTGCATCTTTTGGTTTTGCTGCTTTACTTATAATTGGAGTATCTTTTCAAGTTATTCCTATGTTTTATGTAGCCCAAGACTTCCCTAAAGTTGTACAAAATAAAATGCCACTATTTATCTTTTTTCTTTTATTCTTAAGCTTTTTCTTTTTCTTTTTTGAAATAAATTTCTTTATTTTAAAAGTATTATTTGTGTTTATATTTATAACTTACTCGTACTTTGGATTAAAATCTTTAAATAATAGAAAAAGACCAGTCTTTGATATTACTTTATGGTATTGGAAACTCTCACTTATTATGTTTATTTTATCTATGGTTTTATGGTTATTTGATATTTTTGAATCAAGTTTTATATTGGCAGTTGTATTTGCCTTTGGTTTTTTATATTCTCTATTACAAGGCATGGTTTATAAAATTATTCCATTTTTGTCATGGTTTCATTTAAGTTCAAAAGGACATTTCTCAATTCCAACAATAAGAGAGTTTATTGAAGAAAAAAATATAAAATATCATTTCTTTTTTCATTCAGCTTCTATACTATTTTTTGTTTTAAGCTATTTTATTAATTCTTTAATTTATTTAGCTTCAATACTTTTTATTATTTCAAATCTAATGTTTTTTACAAACTGCCTAATTGGAGTAAAAAAATATTCAAAGATAGCAAAAAAAGACCCTATGGATATGTCTGCTTTTAAATAATATCACTTATGTTATAATACGCGAAATTTAAGCGTATTACAACATAGGAAAACAGATGTCAAATCAAAATAATCAAATATTAAAAAATACAAATGCACAAATTCTAGATGAATTTAATGCTTCAATTATGTTCGATAAAGAACTTTACTCTCAAGATATTAAAGGTTCAATTGCTCATTCTCAAATGTTATGCGAACAAGGTGTTCTTACATTTGATGAACAAAAATTAATAGAAGATGGATTATTACAAGTAAAAGATGAAATCGAATCAGGGAAATTTGAATTTTCACTTGCATATGAAGATATTCATATGGCAGTAGAAAATAGACTTACAGAAATCATAGGTGAACCAGGAAAAAGACTTCATACAGCAAGAAGTAGAAATGACCAAGTTGCAACAGATTTTAGATTATATGTACAAGAAAAATCTCTAAGTATTAAAGATTTATTAAAACAATTAGTGGATACTTTTGTAAATGTTGCATCAAAACATACTGAAACTTTAATTCCAGGTATGACTCATTTACAACATGCTCAACCACTTAACTTTGGATATCATTTATTAGCTTATGCAAATATGTTTAAAAGAGATTTACAAAGATTTGAAAGCTCTTATGAAAGAAATAACTATTCACCTTTAGGTTCAGCTGCACTTGCTGGAACTCCACATAATATAGATCGTCAAAGTACTTCTGATAAGCTAGGGTTTACAGCTCCTACTGCTCATGCTATGGATACAGTTTCTGATAGAGATTTTGCTTTAGAGATTTTATTTAATATAGCAACTTCAATGATGCATATATCAAGAATCTCAGAAGAACTTGTAACATGGTCATCTTATGAATTCCAATTTATAAGAATGAGTGATGAATACGCTACTACTTCTTCAATTATGCCACAAAAGAAAAACCCTGATGTTCCTGAACTTTTACGTGGTAAAACAGGAAGAGTTTATGGAAACTTAATTTCACTTTTAACAGTTATGAAAGGTTTACCATTAGCTTATAATAAAGATACTCAAGAAGATAAAGAAGGTGTTTTTGATTCTGTTAAAACTATTGAAATTTCATTAAAGATTTTAAATGAAGTTATTAAAACAATGATTGTAAATGTAGATAAAATGGAAAATGCTTGTAAAATAGGGCACTTAAGTGCAACTGATTTAGCAGACTTTTTAGTTCAAAAACAAAATATGCCTTTTAGAACAGCATATTATATTACAAAAGATGTAGTTGAAAAGGCTAATAGTTTAAATAAAGATATTAGTGAATTAACTGTTGAAGAAATTAGAGAATCTAATGATGAAATTAAAGATATTGATGAAGAGATTGTAATGTATTTAGATTTAAGAAACTCAATGAATGCAAGAACTTCTCTTGGTGGAACATCAACAATTCAAACACAAAAACAAATAGAAGATTTTAAACAGTGGTTAGAAGAAAAATAGATTAGAAAAAATAAACTAGAAGATTTTCTTCTAGTTTAAGATATTTAAGTATTAAGATAAAAACTTTCTAGTTAATTCAAATAGTGTAGGAATATCAGTTTTACCTACAAATCCATCAACTCCAATTTGATCCATTTTCCCTCTTACTGCTTCTGTTGTCATTGAAGAGTTTACAATAACTGGAATATGTTCATATTTAGAGTTCGCTTTTATAAATGAAGCAACTTGATATCCATCAGTTCCTGGCATTTCAATATCTGTAATTACCATACCAATTGATTCTGGATTAAGTTCTTCTATTCTTTTTAAAAGTAGTGTACCATTTGTATAAATTTCAAATCTTGCACCAGTTTTTTTGAAGAAACTGTTTAACACTTCTCTAGCAACTCCTGAATCTTCAGCTGCAAGAATTACTTTATCAGAGTGTAATTTATCATCTACATACTTTTGTATATCATCTTCCCCATCATCAGTCCAACCAATATCTCTTAATAATTGCTCAGCATTAAATACTGTACATAGTTCATCTTTTTCGTGAACCTTTACATATGTAGTATATGTAATTTTAGAGTTTGTTTCTTCCGTATGTCTTAAGTCATCAGTTGTTTTTTCAACAATATCTAGCATATCTTTTACTAAAAACCCAATTTTTTTATGATTGAATTCGCAAAATATAACTAATTTATATTCTTTTACAGCTAATGGCTTTCGTCCTAACCATGCATCTAAATTGATTAGTGTAACTGGTTCACCTCTAATAGTTGCAATTCCTGCAATAATATCAGAGTCAGTAGGAGTATCATTTATAGCTACTTCTTCAGTAATTATAAAAGCTTTTACTTTTGCTATATTAATAGCGTAAATATTATCGTGACCAGTGTAAAATACTGCTAATTGTTGAACATTTCTCAAGTGAGCTTGTGTCATTTGCTCAACACTACCACTAATTCCGCTCATATTAATCCTTTTT
>NYWO01000003.1 GCA_002685075.1 Arcobacter sp. | reverse complement strand
TAAGATAGAGATAAATCTATTTTGGCTTGGCATAAGTTTTTACCACTTGATATCTGGATTAAAATTCCAGAATATTCTTTCGTCTAAGGAAGTACTTTTACCTACTAATTTACTTCCACCCTCTTTATATAAAATATCAAATACTTTTTTAGAATTTTCTATATGAAGTATTGAAAAATCTTTTACAATTCCATTTATATATCCATTTTTTAAAGCTTCAAACATTTTCTCATTTTTCACTTTCATTAAGGGTTTGATTCTATTCCACTCTTTTGTAGAAGTACTCAATAGTTTTTTTGTTTCATAAGAAGCTTGTAAAAAGCTATTTATTGTTTTTTTGTTTTTATTTGCAAAATCACTATTAAAAGTCCAGCCAATAAGGGGAATATCACTACTTATTTTTAGTTCTTCTAAAATTTCCTTAACACCTAATACTCTCTTTATTCCTTTTGACTCTAACTTTGCATTAAAATGCCAAAAATTTATTGAAGAGTTTAAAGATTTATCTAAGATCTTTTTATACAAAATAGGAGGTGAAGCAAACACAGGTTTTACTATATCTTTTAAATCTTTATTATATTTATTTTTATAATAAGCTCTAAATAGTAACCAAGTTTTATCAACACTCCCTCCTGCAATTCCTACTCTACTTTTTTCTAAATCTTCTAAGGATTTTATTTTTTCATCATTTGTATATAAGGCTCCAACAGCTTTTGAATAAGGATAAAACGATATATCTTTTCCACTTGCTTTTTGTCTATTTACCCAAACCCAATCATTTACAATAATATCAACACTCTTAGACTGTAAAGCAATTGCAACTGCATTCTTAGAAGCTAATTTTATAACTTCAACATCTATGCCATATTTTTTATCAAGTTTATTGTGTTTTAAGGCATCTAATTCCCAGTTTACAGTTCCAAAAGCTAACACACCGACTTTTATCTTTTCACTTGCATATAAATTTCCTAAAAGTATAAACATAAGTATAAGTATTTTTAATATCACAATAACCCCTTGAATATTTTCACAATTGTAATAGAAAAATATAGCCTGATTATAGCAATGAAAATTTCCAAATAAGCGCTATAATCAGGCTATAAAATAAATATATACTTCCAATATCAAAAAGGAAAAAGGACGAAAATGAAAAGTTTAAAAAGAGTTTCACTAGCATTATTAGCAACAGCTACATTTGCATTTGGACATGGGGATGTAGTTCCACATTCTGTAGAAACAAAAGGTTTAGAAAAAATTGCTGATGATGTGATTGTTAATCCATTTAGAGAGAATGAAAGAGCGATTGAGATAGGTAAAGGTGCATATAATACTAACTGTGCAAGATGTCATGGATTAGGTGCAGTATCTGGTGGAGTTGCTCCTGATTTAAGAGCGTTAGATGCAGCTGATGATGATATTGATGAGTATTTTATTACTAAAGTAAAAGAAGGTGCTGTTAGAAATGGAAATGTTTATATGCCACCATTTGGTGAAGTATTATCACCTGAAGCAATTTGGTCTATTAGATCATGGTTAGAGACATTACCAACTGACGATTTATAGGATAAATATATGTTATACAAAATTACATTTTTAATAATCATACTAATATCAAACCTAAATGCAAGATCAATTGAAGAAATCAAAGAATCTGGTGATATCATCATAGCTATTTATGAAAACTTCCCTCCTTATTCATATATTGAAGATGGAATTGCCAAAGGAATTGATATTGATTTAGGAAAAGAAATAGCAAAATCAATGGGTGTAAAAGCTACTTGGTATTGGACAGGTTCAGATGAAACATTAGATGATGATTTAAGAAATGTAATTTGGAAGGGGCATTTAATCCACAAAACAAAAGCGGATGTAATGCTTCGTATACCTTATGATTATGAATTTATTAGAGAAAAAGATAAAAGTACGGGTGAATTAACAAATGAACTTGTAGTTATGAAAGCCCCTTATCACGCTGAAAGCTGGGTAATTGCTACAAATAAACAAAAAATTCCTGAAATTAATACCCTTGGTGTTTTTATGTACAATAAAATAGGAGTTGAGTTAGATACTCTTCCTGATGCACATTTAACTTCATCTTTTATGGGTAAACTAAGATCTAATGTTATTCATTATCCTTCAATTTTGACAGCCATTGAAGATTTAAAAAGTGGCAAAATTCAAGCAGTAGCGGGCTTGAAATCACAATTAGAATATGGTTTAAATTATAATGAAAATAAAGATAAATATTTCATGACTAAAAAAATAGACTATGTAAAATCTAAATGGGATTTAGGAATAGCAGTACGAACTGATTTTAGACCTTTAGGCTATGAAATTGAAGGTTATATTGAAGAGTATATACAAAAAGGTATACTAAAAGAGATATTTAAAAAATATAATCTTACTTATGAACTACCACTCGCATTACAATAAATAGTAGGATTTCCTACTATTTATTACTCTACTACTTTTTTAAGTTTTTAATAAAATCTAAAGTCATTCTAATTCCTGCACCAGTTCCACCAAATGAGTGATATCCCCAAGGTGATTCACTATAAGCAGCACCTGCTATATCTAAGTGTAACCATTTTTTCTTATTCTCTTTTTTTACAAAATTATCTAAGAATAATCCAGCAGTAATAGACCCAGCTGCTCTTGAAGGTGTAGAGTTTACAATATCAGCAATTCCACTTTTTAACTGCTTTGGTAAGTATCTGTTAAATGGTAAGATTCCTATTAACTCACCTGATGAGTCAGCTGCCTTTTGCATCTTTTGNTTTAANTTATCACTATGTCCCATAGTTCCAATAGTTTCATTTCCAAGNGCNACAATACAAGCACCTGTTAATGTNGCATAATCNAANATATAATCAATATCNNNAATNTCATCTTGTGCATAACATAAACAATCAGCAAGAACTAGTCTTCCTTCTGCATCTGTATTTCNTACTTCTATAGTCTTTCCATTTTTAGCTTTTAATACATCATCAGGTTTATAGGCATCTCCACCTATCATATTTTCAACAGCACCTATAATTCCATGAACTTCGTATTCACAAGAAAGTGCTTTTAAAGTATTCATAATTCCTAATACTGCAGAGCCACCACCTTTATCACATTTCATAGAAACCATACCAGCACCCGATTTTAAGCTTAAACCACCACTATCATAAGTCAAACCTTTTCCAACTAGAACTATCTTACCTTTTGGCTCTTTTGGCTTATATGATAGATGTATAAGCTGTGATTCATGTCTTGAAGCACGTCCTACATTAAACATTGCATTCATTCCATTTTTTATTAAGTACTCTTCCCCGTGAATAATACATTGTAAGTTGTTTTGGCTTGCTATATTTTTTGCATCATTTGCCATAGTTGCAGGGAAATAATCTTCAGGTGGAGTATTTATAATACTTCTTACCATATTTACACTAGATGTAATAGCTAAAGTATTTGCAAGAGTTTTTTCTAAAACTTCTTCATTTTTTTTTGAGTTTTTTGTAGAAATTGTAATATTCATTTTTTTGTTTTTATTTTTTGCTGATTTGTATTTTGTAAATTCATAAGCTCCTAAAACTAAACCTTCAACAATCTCATCTATTTTTAGCTCTTTGTCATTTTGAATTAAATCAAACTTTACACTTTTGATATTTAGCTTCTTTATATTTCTAATAGCACTTGAAAAACAAAGTTTTAAATCTTCTTTTTTTAATTTTGCGCTTGAAACATAAAATATGTTTTTACTTGCATCAAAATATGTATCAAATGATTTTAAATCAAATGATATTTTCTTTAGAAGCTTTTGTGTACTTTTTTCTAATTTTTTTAAATCTTTTACTACAACTAATTCTATATCAGAATCAATTGTATGTAAATCTTTTTTTGATAATTTAATATTCATTTATATTCCTTTTATTTTATATTCAAAGTGTTGATAATCTTTTATAGTAATCCAATCACCACCCCATTTCCATCCATAGTTCTCAAATATCTTTACTGCTTTATCATTTTTAAGTAATACTGCTTTATCTTTTAAAGTTTTTATTTTATGTTTTCTAGTTCTATATTTTAGTGAATTTTTATGAGAAATATGACCTTTTTTTGAAATATATGGATTTTCTATTGGATTTATATCAATAGCTTTTCCATATGCATGCTTTGACCATTTGTTTTTTTTACCCGTTATTGCTCTACAGTTAAAAGCTGAAGTGTTATTATCTTCAATTGATACCCAATCATCTGCTTTATAATCACTTACAAGTTTCATTTTATAAATTGGGTATTTTATTGTATATAATTCATCAAATATTTTCAAAGTATTTTCTGCAATATTTTTATGAACTATTAACTCACCTATTTTATCTTTGCCATCAAAACCTAAATGTTTTATACTTAAATATCTTAAATCTTTTAAAGGAATTGGGCAGCCTTTTTTAAAAGAGTTTCCATCAAGCATTCGCTTTTGTATTTGCTTAGTTATTGGTGATATTTTAAAAGGATTTGCATTTACTATTGAAGTAAATATAAAAAAGAAGATAAAAAGAGGTTTTATCATAGTCTTAAGCCTTTATAAACTAGTAAAATTTACTAGCTTATAAATTTAATTTTTTAGTTTTTTGTTTCTAGTTTTTGTTGATTGCACATAAATCAGAGAATGCAATTTCAAGTCTTGCAATCATAGATTCTTGTGAAGCTCTTAACCATTTTCTTGGATCATAGTAAGATTTATTTGGCTTATCAGGACATTCTGGATTTCCAATTTGACCTTGTAAGTAGTCATGGTTTTTAGCTTCGTAAGATCTAACACCATCCCATGTTGCCCATTGAGTATCTGTATCAATATTCATCTTTATTACACCATAATCAATAGATTCTCTAATTTCAGAAAGCTGTGAACCAGACCCTCCATGGAATACAAAATCAACAGGTTCAAGTTCAGTATCATGTTTTTCTTGAATAAATTTTTGTGAATTATCTAAAATTTTTGGACTTAATTGAACATTTCCTGGTTTATAAACACCATGAACATTTCCAAATGAAGCAGCGATTGTAAAATTAGGACTAACTTTACTTAACTCTTCATAAGCATATGAAACTTCTTCAGGTTGAGTATATAATAAGGCATTATCAACGTCAGAGTTATCAACACCATCTTCTTCTCCACCTGTAATTCCAAGCTCAATTTCAATCATCATATCAAGTTCGTTCATAGTTTTAAAATACTCTACACAAGTTCCAATATTTTCTTCTAATGATTCTTCACTTAAATCAAGCATATGAGATGTGTATAAAGGACGACCTGTTTTTTCAAAGTGTTCTTTTCCAGCATCTAATAAGCCATCAATCCATGGCAATAGTTTTCTAGCTGCATGATCCGTATGTAAAATAACAGGAACACCATAAGCTTCAGCCATAGTATGAACATGATTAGCACCACTTATTCCACCTAAAACTGCTGCATTTTCTGCTTTTAAACCTTTACCTGCATAATAACCTGCTCCACCATTTGAGAACTGAATAATAACTGGTGAATTAACTTTTGCTGCTGCTTCTAAAACTGCGTTTACAGAATCAGTCCCAACAACATTTACTGCTGGAATTGCAAACTTATTCTTTTTTGCGTAAGCAAATAATTTCTTTGCTTCACTTCCTGTTAAAACTCCTGCTTTTACTACTTCTAATACACCCAAACTAGTATCCTTGAAAATTTATTTAATTACTATTTTTGCTGTCTTTCTTAACTTGTCAGAAACCTCTTTTACTTTTTTATTATAAGCGTTTCCTATTAACATTTGTGAAATATTACCTTTTACTTCATTAAAAGATAATGATTTTCCTAATTTTTTTGATTCTAAATATATAACATGGTAACCAAATTGAGTTTTAACTGGAGATTTTGAATATGAACCGGGAGTCATATTTTGTGCAGCTGTTGAAAATTCTGGAACCATTTGATTTGCTGGAAATTCACCTAATTTACCACCATTTTTTCCTGTAGGACCAATTGATTTTGTTTTTGCTAATTCAGTAAATTTAGCTTGTTTATTTGAAGCTTTATTTATTTGTTTAATAATATTTTTTGCTTCTGCTTCTTCTTTAAGTAAAATATGACTTGCTTTTAGAGTTGAAGGAACTACAAATTTTGCTTTATTTCCATCATAAAACTTTTTGATTTCACTATCTGATGGTTTAAGCTTTGCAATTTCATTTTTTTGCCATACTTGAAATGCTAAGTCTTGTTTCATTTTGCTTAAAGCATCTTTATATGATGAATCATTTTCAATTCCATTTTTAATAGCCTGTTTTGCTAAAAGCTTTTTATTTATAATTTGCTCTAAAACTTGGTTTTGTGCATTTTTTGGTAATTTAGCAAAATCGATTCTTGGATCTTGTAATACTAAAGCAACATCTGCTTTTGTGATTTTATCTCCATCAACTGATGCATAATAATCAGCTGCATTTAATGATACAGATGCAATTGCTAAAGTCGCTACTAAACTTGAAATAATTTTTTTCATTTTTTTCCTTAAAAGATTGTTTTTGTTATTTTATCAATTCTAAGTTAATAAAAGGTTAACTTAAAGAAATTTTAAAATTTACCTTAAAATAGCTTTAATTATTATATAAATTATGGTACAATTCCGACAAAATTTAAACTTAACTTAAATTTAAAGGATACAACTTATGAGAATATTGATTATAGAAGATGAAATAACTTTAAATAGAACACTTCAAGAAGGCTTAGCTGATTTTGGTTACCAAGTTGATGCCGCTGAGAATTATAAAGATGCTGAATATTTTATTGATATTAGAAACTATGACTTAGTTTTAACAGACTGGATGTTACCAGATGGTGATGGAATTGAATTATGTAAATTAGTTAAAAACAGAAGTTCAAGAACTGCAGTAGTTATTATTTCTGCAAGAGATGATAAAGAATCTGAAATTGAAGCACTAAAATCAGGTGCTGATGATTATATTAAAAAACCATTCGATTTTGATATTTTACTTGCAAGAATTGAAGCTAGATTAAGATTTGGTGGAACTAATGTAATTGAAATTGATGACTTAATCATCAACCCAGATGAAGAAAAAATTGAATATGCTGGAAATGAGATTGAATTAAAAGGTAAACCTTTTGAAGTTTTAACTCACTTAGCAAGACATAGAGATCAAATTGTTTCAAAAGAGCAATTATTAGATGCTATTTGGGAAGAGCCAGAATTAGTTACTCCAAATGTTATTGAAGTTGCGATTAATCAAATTAGACAAAAAATGGATAAACCATTAAATATTTCTACTATTGAAACAATCAGAAGAAGAGGTTACAGATTTTGTTACCCTAACTTAACTGAAGAAGAAAAATCAGCTAAAACTAAAGCACAAGCATAGTAAAAATTTTAACTAGTTTGAAAAAAGGTTAAAAAATGGAAGCGAAGAGTATATACAAACAGTTTTATACAAAACTAATCATTGCTACTTCGCTTTTTATTATTGCACTATCTTTTATTTTTTATGAATACACAAGAAGTACTGTTTATGGAAATATCCAAAAAATCATGCTTCAAGATGCAAAAAAAATCTACACATCATCTTTAAATAAAGAGCTTTCAGAAGACAACTTTAAAGCTATTCAAAATTACAATATTACAATTGATTTGATCAATAACGTAAATTTAATAAAACATCAATTTTACACATATGACAAAGATGACAATTATTATATAAAATTAATTTACCCTATTAATGTAAAGAAAAAGCAATACTTACAAATAATCAGAAATATCAATTTTGAAAGAGAATTACTATATTCTGTAATTTTTAAAAATCTATTTGTCTTGGCAATTCCTGGATTTATAATGATGCTTTTATATTCACTTGCGGTTTCAAAGTCTTTGCTTAAACCTATTATTCAGATAAATAAAAAACTATCTAATATGGATGAAAACTCTTTAACTAAGATTGATAAAAAAGATTTGCCTATTGAGTTTCATTCACTTTCTGATTCTATTAACTCTTTAACAAATAGAATTGAAACCTATGTAAAGTTTAAAAAAGAGTTATTTATAGGTGCTGCACATGAACTAAAAACACCACTTGCAGTAATGAAACTAAAAAATGAAGTAACATTACGTAAGAGAAGAGAAGTAGAAGCTTATGAAGAGACTTTAAAGCTAACTGTAAAACAAATAGATGATATGAATATTATGATTACTTCTATTTTGGATATAGGACGAGCTGAGGGTGCACAGTTTGAACAAACTAGTGATATTGATTTAGTTGAGTATATGAAAAAGAAATCAAATGACTATAGAATGCTTAGTGCTCAAAAAAATATAATCATAACTTTTTTCTCGAATGTAAATATTTTACAAACATCACTTCAAGTAACACTTTTCAATCAAATACTTCAAAACTTTGTTCAAAATGCTATAAAGTTCACACCTAATGATAAATCAATTGCAATAAGATTAAAAAAGACAAAAGCAAAAATAGTTATCACAGTTACGGATGAAGGTTCAGGGATTGATGAAAATATAGATGCCTTTGCGCCATTTAAAAGATATGGAAATCAAAGCGGTGTAGGATTAGGATTGTTCTTAGCAAAAAATGCAGCAGATGCTCTAAGAGCTAGAATATCACTAAAAAATAGAAAAGATGGGAAAGTTGGATGTGTTGCTAAACTAGTTATTAACAACACATCAGATGTAAAGAAGTCTTAAAAGTTTAAACTTTTAGAAAAGATTTCTATGCTCTATCTTTGTACACTTATTTTGAACTACTTTCATACCAGCATCACTAGCTTTCTTAGCAGCTTCATTATTTACTAAACCTAATTGAGTCCATACAGTATCAATATCACCTCTTGCTATACAAGCATCTACTACATCAGCTATAGCATTTGGTTTTCTAAAAATATCAACCATATCAATCTTAAATGGAATTTCGCTAAGACTTCTATAAACTTTTTCACCTAAAATCGTATCTTCTTTTGGGTAAATAGGTACTATTTTAAAACCAGCATTTTGTAAATATCTTGCTACCATATTTGAAGCTTTCTCTTCATTTGGTGAGAGACCTGCTATGGCTATTGTTTTTGTATTTTTAAATATTTCTATAATTTCTTCATTATTTGAATTAACACTTGGAAATTCACACTCCATATTTTTATCCTTTTTATTTATTTAAATCCATCTGGATTATTCGACTGCCATCGCCAGCTATCTTCACACATCTGTTCAACTCCACGACTAGCTTCCCATCCTAGCATCTCTTTTGCATAACTTGGATCAGCAAAACATTTTGCAATATCACCTGGTCTTCTATCTACTATTTTATAAGCTACTTTCTTTCCACTAGCTAGCTCAAAAGCTTTTACCATATCTAAAACACTATAGCCATTTCCCGTACCTAGGTTTACTGTAAGTACTTTATCTATGCTATTTATTTTTTGTAGAGCTTTTACATGTCCAAGTGCTAAATCAACTACATGTATATAATCTCTTACACCTGTACCATCATGAGTATCATAATCTCCACCAAAGACACTCAAGCTTTCTCTTTTTCCAACTGCTGTTTGAGAGATAAAAGGCATAAGATTGTTTGGAATACCATTTGGATCTTCACCTATAGTTCCACTTTCATGAGCACCTACGGGATTGAAATATCTTAAAAGAACAATTTTGAAGCTTTCATCAGATACATATACATCTCTTAGCATCTCTTCGATAAATAGTTTTGTTCTACCATAAGGATTTGTGGCTGATAAAGGAAAATCTTCTTGTATTGGTGTAGTATGGGGATCACCATATACCGTTGCAGATGAGCTAAATACTATTTTTTTACATCCATATTTTTTCATAACTTTACAAAGTACTAATGTACCATTTATATTATTATCATAATAATCCAAAGGATTAGATACAGACTCCCCTACAGCTTTAAGACCTGCAAAGTGAATAACAGAATCAATATCATACTTTTCAAATACAGCATCCATAGCTTTTTCATCTCTTATATCACCTTCTACAAACTCTATAGATTTGCCAATGATTTTTTCTACTCTTTTTAAACTCTCAAGTGAAGAATTGCAAAGGTTATCAAAAACTACAAAATCAAATCCAGCTTCATCTAAAGCTATACATGTGTGTGAGCCAATATATCCAGCTCCTCCTGTTACTAATACTTTCAAAATATTTCTCCTTTGTTTAGATTATGGTTAAATTCTGGAACAATTTCTTTTAAGATCTTTATCTTATCTTTTTCCTCTAATAACTTTTCAATTTTAGCATTTAATTTATCAATATCAAAATAAGTTCTAGAAGCTACGGTAATAGACTCATACTCTGTGTTTTTATCACTATCATTAATCAACAGCTCTTCATATAACTTTTCACCAGGTCTTAATCCACAGAATTCTATATCTATATTTTCACGTCCTGATAAATCTATCATCTTCTTTGCTAAATCAACTATTTTTATAGGCTCACCCATATCAAGGATAAATATCTCTCCACCTTTTGCAATAGCTCCAGCTTGAAGTACAAGTTCACAGGCTTCTGGTATAAGCATAAAATATCTTGTAATTTCTGGGTGAGTTACTGTGATATTCTCACCTTTTTCTATCTGAGATTTAAACTTTGGAATAACAGAACCTGAACTTCCTAAAACATTTCCAAATCTAACAGCAACTATTTCAGTATCATATGAATCTACATTTTGTGCATAAAGTTCACAAATACGTTTTGTTGTACCCATAACATTTGTAGGTCGAACTGCTTTATCTGTTGAAATAAGTACGAACTTTTTAACTTTGTGTTTTATAGCCATATCAATACAGTTTTTTGTGCCTATGATATTATTTGAGATACCTTCTAAAATATTATCTTCAACCAAAGGTACATGCTTATAAGCAGCTGCGTGTATCACAATATCTGGTTTATATTTATCAAATGTACTCTCTAAATACTCAATCTTTCTTACAGTTTGCATCACAGGTACTATATCAAAACCAGATAATTCTTCACATATTTGATAAAGATTGTATTCACTATGATCTAAAAGAATAAGCTTTTTAGCTTTGAAGTTTTTACATTGTCTAGATATTTCAGAGCCAATACTTCCTCCTGCTCCTGTAATAAGAACTACCTTATCTTTTATAAAAGATTCGATTTTTTGTGTATCCAAATCTTTTGGATGACGTGCTAATAAATCTTCAACTGATATGTCTTTTAGTTGTTTTTTAGTATTTTTATTTGATGATAAAGTATTTATTATCTTGATATCTTTAATACCTGAATTATTTAATCTTTCAAAAATATCTATCAATTCTTCTTGAGAATATTCTTTTGAGATGATAGCAGCTTCTAAACTTTTTAATTTTATTATCTCTTCAAGGCTATCAAATGAAAACACTTCTAGATTCATAATATATGTATTTGTTAAATTAAGACTTTCATCTATAATTGCAACTGGTGAATACTCTAAATTTTGTTTATCGTCGAATAAACTCTTTAAAGAGTTATTTGCACCTATTATCAGAGTATTTTTAAGTTTTTTATTTTTATTACTTTCAATAATAATTCTTTTAGATAAACGCAATAAAGTAATAAAAACTAAAGATAAAATACAATCAATAATTATAATACTTCTTGCAAAAGGAACTACTTCATCTTTAAAAACCATAAAAAAAATAAAAAATATAGTATAAATAATAAGATGTGCAAGAATAATTTTTTTTACTTCATATAAAGAAAAAAACCTCCATGCCGTACGATAAAGTTTGAAATAGATAAATACTAATATTTTTAATGTAATTAAAATAAAAAATATAAATAAAAAATTGTCCATAAAAGGAGTAGGAACTTCAAAATTAAATCTTAAGTTATATGCGATTTGCAAAGTTACAAAAGATATAAAAGTATCCATACCTAAAAAGAATAATATTCTTTTTAAGGCCGTAGGTTTTAGTAGACTTAAGAACATTCGTTTTTAATCACTTCACAAATTTTTATCACATCATCTTCAGTCATAGTTGGACTTGAAGCTAAACATAATCCTTTTTTAAATAGTTTTTCACTTGTACCATCTAGATAACGTTGAGCTGTTTTAAATAATGGTTGCATATGCATAGGTTTCCATAAAGGTCTTGATTCAACATTTATTAAATCTAATGCTTTCATAACTTTATTGTAATCTGTTTTTTCAAAAGTTAGTGTTGTAAGCCATCTATTTCCTCTAGAATTTTCAAGTTCTGGCATCATCTTTATTTCATCTATATCTGATAAGTACTTTTTATACCAAGAAAATATTTCTCTTTTTTTTGAGACTCTATCTTCAATAACTTCCATTTGAGCAACACCAATAGCTGCAAGGACATTTGACATACGATAATTATAACCATACTCTTCATGCTCATAAAATATCTCTTGTTCTCGTGCTTGTGTACTATAAAACATCGCTTTTTTAATATACTCTTCATTTGAAGAAACTAAGATACCACCACCACTTGTAGTAAGTATTTTATTTCCATTAAAGCTATATATTCCAAAATCTCCAAATGTACCTGTATGCTTTCCATTGAATGTTGCACCAAGTGATTCTGCTGCATCTTCTATCAAGTAAATATTATGTTCTTTACAAACTTTTGCTATTTCTTCTATATCTGCACATTGACCATATAGATGAGTAAGTAAAAGTGCCTTTGGTTTTTTGTCACAAGTTAATAAATACTCTTTTAATAAGTCAACTGAGATATTCCATGATTTTTTATCACTATCTAAAAATACTGGATTTGCATTTTGATAAAGTATTGCAGAAACAGAGCCTATGAAAGTAAAAGTTGAAGCTAAAACATCATCTCCTTCTTTTATACCTAAAACTCTAAGAGCTAAGTGAATAGCTGCAGTTCCATTTATGACAGCTAAAGCATTTTTTGAAGACGTATAGTTTTTAATACTATCTTCAAACTTATTTACATATTCACCTAAAGGTGCTATATAATTACTATCAAAAACATTTTTAATATAATCCAATTCTTTACCACTCATATAAGGTGCACTAAGAAAAAGTCTTTTATTCATTATTTTATATTCCTAATTCTTTTCTTAATTTATATTCTAATTCAATTATTCCATCTTGACTTCTCTCTCCAACTTTTTTAGGAGTAAACCCAGCATATATTGTCCAAGGTTTTAATTCTTTTTTCACAACCGATCCAGCACCAATTGTAACACCATCCGGTATTTCAATATCTGGCAAAACAATACTATTTGAACCAAGAATACAGTGTTTACCAATTTTAATTTTACCACATTTTACATTCTTATATTTTGAAGGGACAGTTGGATTTGATAGAAAAGAACCACTAAAATCATCACTACCTGTTATTATCCTACAACCTGCACTAATTCCAGAAAAGTTATTTATACTAAACTCTCCGCCTCCGATAATAGAAGAAAAAGAAGAAACATGAACAAAATCACCTATAACACACATTTTTCCTGCATTTATAAAAACAAAATCATCAATTTGACTATTTATTCCTAGAGAAAAGTTATTTTTATTTATAATTTTTGCGAATTCATAAACTTTTGCACTTTCTTCAATATATCCCAGTTTACTTTTCATTTATTTTTCCTTTAAAAGCTTCCATTGTTACATGAGTATTTGAACTGATATCACTTCTTTTAACTACTTTTAAAAATGTAAGCCAAAGTATTTTCATATCAAGTAAAAAAGATTGATTATCTACATACCAAGCATCATATTCAAACTTTTGTTCCCATGATATAGCATTTCTTCCATTTACTTGAGCCCATCCTGTAATACCTGGTTTTACATCATGCCTTCTTTTTTGTTTATCATTATAAAGTGGCAAATATTCTATAAGTAAAGGTCTAGGTCCTACAAAACTCATCTCACCTTTTAAAACATTAAAAAGTTGTGGAAGTTCATCTAAACTTGTGCTTCTTATAAACTTACCGATTCCTACAAGTCTTTGATCATCAGAAAGTAAATTTCCATCTTTATCTTTTTCATTTGTCATCGTTCTATATTTATATATTCCAAATATTTTTTCTTTATACCCAGGACGCTGTTGTTTAAATAATATTGGTCTTCCCATCTTTATTAAGATTAAAAAACTTATTATAAGATATATAGGAGAAAACAAAACAATCAAAAAAAGAGCTAATAGTTTATCAAATATATTTTTCATGATTTTATCCTAACAATTCATCAATATATTTTTTTAAAGCAATAGATAAATACTCGTCTTTAAATTCTTTGTATGTTCTCTTTTTAGCATTTATTCCAAATTCTTTCATTTGTTCAATATTATTAACTGCAAGTTCATATTTTTTAATCATATCATTTATATCTTTTTTATTATGTAAAAATCCTGTTATTTTATCAACAACAGCATCACTTAATCCGTATATATCTGAAGCAATAGTTGGGATTCCCATAGATGCAGCTTCTATTACAATAGTACCAAAACCTTCTCTATAACTTGGTAAAACTAGAACATCTGCAATATTTAGTATTTCTTCTGGATTATTTACATAATCTAGTCTAATTACATTTTTATTACTAATTAAATTATCTATTTCCTCTACAATATTTTCTTCATCTGGTCCAATTAAAAAGAGTTTAATATTAGAATATTTTGAAAATATAAACTCAAAAGCCTTAGCCAAATCCAAAATGCCTTTATCTATATTTAGTCTACCTATAAACATAAATACAATTTCATCATTTTTTATTTGATATTTATTTTTTAAATTATTTTTAATATTCTCATCAAACATAAACTTATCTATATCTACTCCTGAAATAGAACCTGATAAAAGTACTTTACTCTTAAGAGAAGAAATCACTTTTTCCTTAATTAGAAAATTTCTTTGAGAATGACTATCAACTAAAATATTTGTATTAAGTTTTGTGATTAATTTATCCATAGATTTAAGTAATAATTTAAATAAACCTTTTTTAGTAGCCCAAACTTGTCCTGTGAAAAAATGAAGTCTATTTTTTGTACTAGATAAAAATGAAGCAATACTTGTAATAAGACCAGCTTTGGGAGAAACAGATAAAACTAAATCAAATTTTTCTTTCTTTAAAAATTTATACAAATAAAATACACTTTTAATATCATTTAGTAAATTAATTTTTCTATCTATTTCAATACTTTTTGAAAAACAATTTATATTAAACTCATCTTTTAACTGTAAATTTGAATTAGATACAACTGTAATCTCATAACTTTTAGATAGTTCTTTTATATGTTTAATTAAAAAAGCTTTTACAGTCATGGGAGTACTTACTATTATACATATTTTTTTCATTTAATACCTTATTTAATTAAATATCTTTTTATTAATCTTCTAAAAAATTTAACTGTTATAAAAAAAAACAAAAACACATACTTCAAAATATTTAAGTTTTTAGACTGTAAAAGTTTTTTTAATAAAAAAAGTTCTCCAAAATACATAGCCCACATATTTCCCGATAATCCTGATTCACCATAAGCACTTTTATATAACCTTACAAGTTTTGGTTCTTTTATTAGATATAAGTCATTTTTAATAGCTACTCTTAACCATAAATCATTGTCTTCTGCATATTTCATATTCTCATCAAATCCACCTAAAGATATGAATAAATCTTTTTTTATAATTACTCCGGGAGTTGAAAATTGTGTTTTTAACAATAATTGATTAAAACTAAACTTCTTGAGAACTAATTCCTTATTTATGCTATCAAATTGATTATAAGTATAGGTACTTCCTAAAAAGTTTAGCTTTTTTTCTTTTATGATATTCATTTGTATTTGTAACTTATCTTTATTCCATTCATCATCACTATCTAAAAATGCAATGTATTCACCATTTGAATTTTTTACACCATTGTTTCTAGCACCTGAGGGACCACTATTTTTTTGATAAATGTATTTATACTCGATAGTTTTATCTTTAAAAAAATCGTTTATCAAATTCTTTGTATTGTCAATACTCCCATCATCAATCATTATAATTTCTATATTCTTATATTTTTGAGTAAGAACTGACTCTAAAGTTCGTAGAATTGTTTGTTCCGAATTAAAAGTTGGAATTACAACTGAAACTAAAGTGTTATTTATCAACTATATTCTTCCTATCTATAAATTTTGTAACTTCTAATATTTTTAATAAAACTAAATTAAATGTCTACTTTTAAATAACTTTATATTTTGTTATCTATACTTTAATATCAAAATAATCATATTGTACAGGTTTAGTATATTTTGAAAACAATTTACATTTGAAATACTTGCAAGAAACTAGTCTTATTATTGAAAGTAAAAATAATTTTTTATTTGATATTCTAAATTTTATAGAATATTCTTTCCTTGTTATGTAATTTGTAATTATTTTAACAAGTGTATCTGACGCATCTAATTCTAATTTAGTTTCATTATTTAATTTTGGCTCTTCATATGAATCAAATTGTTCAATATTATTAACTTCTTTATTCCACCAAACATCAAGCCACACTGGTCTTGGATAAGGAGTAAATAAAAATACTGGTTTACCAATATTATGTGCATCCCAAACGGAGGTACTCCAACTACTTCCTACAATATCACTTGCAATTATCCATTCTCTAATAGAGTATGATTTATTTAATGTTATATTTTGAGGTATGCTATTTATTTCTTTTTCGAACTCATTCTTATACTGTTCTTCAGTTATACTTGGGTGTGGTCTGATTATTATCTCATAATTATAGTTTTCAGATAGATTTTCAATAAATAAAATAAATTCTTTTAAACATTTTTGAGAATATTTTTTATATTCCCAAGCTATTTTTTCATCATAACCTGAAGAAATTCTTCCTTTAATTAATTCATCAGTTGAAAATGCCCAACCATAATTCATAGGCATGAATAACCATTTTTTACTTGTATCTAAATTAAACTCTATTGCTAAATTATTTCTCCATTCATTTTTTTTATCTATTAGGTTATGTAAAATCTCATTAGCAATATTTCCAGAGATATGTATATTTTTCCTTTCTACTTCATATTTCAAAAGAAAATTATTTTTAAAATGTTTATCCCAAGATAATTGTATAACTTGATTTTTAACAAATTCATCTTGCGGTTTTTTATATTCTTGACTAGCAGATGATAAAAGTTGTTCCCAGTTCATATTAATGTAATAAACATCATCTCCATATATTTCATATACAAAATCAACTGGCCACACTTTTTTAGATAAGAGATAAGGAAAAATGATAACCTTAGGTTTATATAGAAACAAATGAAGTAAATGGAAAAATGTAGATACTATAATACTGGAGATTCCCTCTTTTGTTAGTTTAGATTTTACTAATTCTATACTTTCTAACTCTCTATCTTTGTGTTCTACAAAAAATATTACATCTATTTCTTTCATTATGAACCTTTTACAATTTTACTTACTATTTCCCAATCTTCCATATCATCAATATCAAAACTATTAATTTTTTTCATAAAATAAGGTAAGATTTTTTCACCAAAAATATACTTATGTAATTTTTCAGTTTTAGTTATATATATTGCAGCACCATTTCTTGAATAAATAGTAGAGACATCCTGTCTTCTTTTTATTTTATTATTCCCAGACAAATAGTTACCATCAAAAGACATAGATTTTTCAGGCATATAATTATGCGGAGTTTCAACAACACTAACTAAACTATCAGCCTTTTTATCTCTACTAAAAGTCTCAATAGAATTATTTATATCTTCTATCTTTCTCAGGGGTGATGTTGGTTGTAAAGTCATTACAGCATCAAACTCGTCATCTAATTTTGCTACTACATCTTGAAGTACTGGCAAGGTAGGAGTTTTATCTTCAGATAGACGAGAAGGTCTCATCATAACCTCTACACCATATTCTTTAGATATAATAGCTATCTCTTCACAATCAGTTGAAACTATAACTCTATTAAGATTTGAATTTAGAGCAGCTTCAATTGTATATGCAATTAAAGGCTTTCCATTTAAAAGTTTAATATTCTTTTTTGGTATTCCTTTACTTCCCCCTCTTGCAGGAATTATTCCTAATATCTTCATATTAATAAACTATTGTTTTTTGAATACTAGGTTCACAATTTACTAAGATATCAGCTATCTTTTCTCCTGCTGTTCCATCTCCATAGATATCACTACTTTCATATTTACCATGTTTAATTTGTTTTCTTATTGCATTTACTATTTCTTTTGCATCATAATCCACTTGAATAACATTACTAGTTCTTAATCTCTTATTTTGTCTTGTACCTATATTTACTACAGGTGTTCCAATAAATGCACCTTCTCTTACTCCTGAACTACTATTTCCTACTAAACAAGCAGTAGTATTCATAAGGTGTATATATATATGAGTAGGTAAGTTTTTAAAAAGATGTAACCACTTGGGATTGTTATTTTCCCTATAAGTTCTTATACCTTTACTTATATCATCTCCCCCTGCATCAGCATTTGGCCATAACATAATCACTGGTAATCGTAACTCTTCAAGTGCATTTAAAGTTTCTTCTATTTGATGTCTATTGTTTCCAAATTCTGTAGTTACAGAATGTTGAGAGACTAAAAGATATGGCTTAGTCAAATCAAACTCTCTTCCAACACCACCATATGTTTTAAACAAATTTTTTAATACTTTATAGCTATCATTTTTAAGTTCATCCGATACTAGGTCCGTTCTTGGACATCCAACATTAAATACATATCGTTCATCTTCTCCCATTTTTATGATTCTTTGTTTTGAATCTTCATTTGCTGGAAAATGTATGTGAGCAAATTTAGTGATGGCATGACGGATAGACTCATCTATAGTTCCTGTAACTTCACCACCCATTGTATGAACAATTCGGATATTCATATAGGCTGCTGCAAGTGTTATAGACATCATCTCAAATCTATCTCCAACTACTACTAACATATCTGGTTTAAGATTATTGAATATCATAGAAGCATCCATTAGCCCAAGTCCTGTAGATTTTGCCATAGTTGCTGGATTTTCACCTTCTATAAGATTGTGAAAAGTAAAATCTGGTTCAAAACCATCTTTTCTAATAAGATCTTCAACTTTTCCAAATCTATCTAAAACAGCTGATGCTCCAAGTACTACTTGAAGTTCTAATTTAGGATGAGCCTTAACTGCTTTCATGACAGATTTTACACTACTATAATTTGCTCTACCACCAACAAATACACATATTCTTTTATTTTTATTAATATTATTATTCAAAATCTTCCCACTTAAACTTATGATCTTTTTCTACTTTATTTTTTAACTTTTTACCTAAAAGTTTTTTGTAATCTCTTGCTGGTATGCCATCCCCTGGCTTCTTAAAAGCTAATCTTTCAAAAATAATAATATCATTTTTCTCAATTATATTTGCTGAAACAATTGATTTTTCAAAAGTCATTTTCATATTTCCAAGTGATTTTACTTTTTCATCTTTATTTACTTTATTTAATAATGCAAGCTCGATTTGTCTTATTTCATCTACAAGTCTTTTGAACTCTTCTGGTTCTGTTGAATTCATAGCATCACTTCCATACATCTTTTGAGAAAGAGTAAAGTGTTTTTCTATAACAGTTGCACCTTTTATCACAGCAGCTAGTGGCACAGCTACACCCATAGTATGATCACTATAACCTATAGTAATGTTTTGATATCTAGCTTTCATCTCATCTAGTACATTTAATCCCGCTTGTTCTGGTGGACATGGATACTCTGATGTACATTGCAAAAGAACTAAATCTTTACAACCATTTGATTGTAATATTTCTACTGCTTCATTTAACTCTTCCCAACTACTCATACCGCTTGAAAGTAATACTCGTTTCCCTGTTTTTGCTACTTTTTCAAGTAGCGGAATATTATTCACTTCTCCTGATGCTATCTTATAAGTATCCATTCCTACAGCTTCTAGTAAATCAACTGCTTCTAAAGAGAAAGGTGAACTAAAAAAATCTATTTTAAGGTCTTCTTCACTGTATCTTCTTAATTCTTTCCACTGTTCTAATGTAAAAGCTGTTCTCTCAAAATATTCTTTTCTAGTTTCATCTTTAAAATATGGCGGATTTGGAGCAGAAGCTAAACTCTCAGCTTCAAAAATATGTGTTTGCATTTTTACGGCATCAACTCCACAATCACTTGCTGCTTTTATAAAACATTTCGCAAGACCTAGACTACCCTCATGTGTATTACCTATTTCTGCTATTATGTATGTTTCCATATAAATCCTTCGTTAATTTTTTTTACAGTTTAATTTTAAGAAATCTTGTTCTTTCATTTTATAAAAGGTACTCTTAATAGTTGCATGAGATTTATTATCTTCTATATATTTATGTAGTTCCATTTTCTTATCCTCAGAAAGCAATAGAAATCCTTCTTTTTCAAGATTTTGTACTATTCTAGCGTATATAACGTCTCCACCATGAAAACCATCGATAAATTCACATTCATCATAAAAGAAATCTTCATAATTAATAAATTTTTTCTTTTTAGATAGATATTCTTTAAGGAATAAAGTGTATTGATACTTATCCATATTTTTATTTATTTCTTCTATAATAATTTGAGGAAGTGGAGGTAAAATTATTATATATTCAATTTTATTTTTTTTTAATAATTTAATAATTTGTTCTAATTCTAGTACAGCTTTATTGGAAAATATTTGATTGTGTTCAAATCCGTTGGTACCTTTATTAATCCTTTCCAATGTATCCTTAAATGATATATCTTTTGTTTTAGATAAAAAAAGTTGTTTTCCATATAAATAAGAGCCATCTTTTCTAAAACCATTAGAACTTTTTATTGCTTGATATCCAAAATTTTCATAATGTGTTATATCATTAATAGTATTGCCAAAAGTTATTCTAAAAAATTGTTCATAAGTAAATATTTTATCTTTTATTAAAGAGATAGGATAAAAAATCTTTCTTTTAGTTAGAGTAACCCCTTCATTCTTATGATAATTAAAATCTATATTATTTTCTTTTTCTTTACTAAACCACCAAAAATCTAGACCTAAGATAACTTTTTCAGGAGTATGTCCCTTCAACATTTTTTCTAAAAACATTCCTCCTTCCTCAAGGTTATTCATCCCTCCACCAGCAGTTACAAAGGTTTTATCAAAAAAAATCTCTCTAAATTGCATTACTCGTGAAGAACCCATGGCAACAATATTAGGTTTAGTTTGTTTGATTAACTCTAACTTATAACTAAATGTATTTTGATTAAGTGATGTGCCATAAATAGCATTTTTTGTTTTTTGGTCATTAACAATAGTAGAATAACTGCTATTTTCATAAGCATTATTTAATACTAAATAAAATGGTAAAAAAAATATAAAACTAATTAAACATACAAAAGAATATATAGTTATCCACTTTTTTGCATTAATTCTTTTTTCATACATTTTATTCATCCTAAAAATTGAAATATAAAAATTCTGATACTTTATTTAAAGAAAGCATCGCATATACAAAAAGAAATGCACTTGAAATAGATGTTATAATTCTTAATTTAAATAAATCTTTTTTTTCCATAGAATTTTTGAAGGCAAGAACTATAATAAATCCTAAGAGAAGCCAAACAACTATGTATTTATCTGCTTGTATACTCTCAACAAAAACACCAAATTCAATACCATATGATTTTAAAAATGCTAATTTTGATTCTAAAAAATTAGGCAACATAATATTATCTAAAGAAAACATAGCCCCTAAAACTTTAATCGCATCATTCCATTCCTTTGCTCTAAAAAAAACCCAAGTAATATTTACAAAGTTAAATGTAATAAACCAAGCTAACCATGTCCACATTTTAAATCCTAGACCTTGCCATAATCTATGAATAGATAAAGCTAAACCATGAAGAAATCCCCAAAACAAAAATGTCCAACCAGCTCCATGCCAAAAACCACCTATAATAAATGTTGCCATTAGATTTGAATATGTTCTAAAACTACCTTTTTTATTTCCACCAAGAGGAATATAAATATAATCTCTTAAAAACCTTGATAATGTAATATGCCATCTTCTCCAAAAATCTTGGATAGATAAAGCTTTATATGGAGAATTAAAGTTAATAGGTAATTTGATATTAAACAATAATGCAATACCTATTGCCATATCTGTATAACCTGAGAAATCAAAATAAAGTTGAAAAGTATAAGATAAAGATGTAGCCCAGGCTTCAAATAGATTCAAAGTTGTTGCTGTATCAAATCCAGCATTTGCCCATTTAGCAAAAGTATCTGCTATAACTACTTTTTTAAATAATCCCATTGAAAAGATAAATATACCTAATGCTATATTTCTATAATTCTTTACCATATTTCTATTATTAGCAAACTGTGGCATCATTTCTTTATGATGTACAATTGGACCTGCAATTAGTTGAGGAAAGAAAGTCACAAATAATGCATAGTTTAAAAAATCATATTCATCTGTTTCTTTTCTATAGGAATCAACTAAATATGCTATTTGTTGAAAAGTAAAAAAAGATATTGCTAGAGGTAATAATAAATTTAATAAGTTAAACTCTGTTCCAGATATAAAATTAAAATTTTCTATAAAGAAATCTGCATATTTAAAATATGCTAATAAAGATATATTACAAATAATACCAAATATTAAGATTGATTTATTAGAGAATGTTTTAGAAAATCCTTTCTTATTGGATTTCTCATCATTATTTTTAGCTAAACTATTTCCTATTGCATAATTAAATAGCATGCTTCCTAATATCAAAGGTAAATATGCTACATTCCAATAAGAATAAAAGAACAAAGAAGAGAACACTAGAAATGCTTTACTTGCTGTTGTTAACCTTTTACTATTTAAGTAAAAGTATATGAAGAAGGTTATTGGTAAGAATGCGAATATAAATTCGTAGCTATTGAAGAGCATTTAATATTTCCTTAAATATCTGTAATATAAATGACATAATATAAAAGTATAGAGTATTATAAATAAACAACTAAGTAAATTAAAATTAATAAAATGAAAATATACTTTATCAAAAATAATTAAAGAAAATAAAAAACTATAGATTATTAATATATTTTCTTTTAATTCAATTTGGAAAAGCTTTTTACTCACCATATACTGATGTGTTGAATAATATAATGTACCTATTAAAATAGAAATAATTGCAAACTTTGCTCCTAAAATTGGAACAAATAGGACTATAAAAGATATGGTTATTAATGCTTGTACTACTGTAGTAAATAAAATAAATTTTGTTTTTTCATAATAGATTAAAATATTACCACTACTTAAAGCAAATGAAGAAATCAATGGATTCAAAAAAAGTAATAATATGTAATCATAAGATTCTCTAAATAAGCTATTAGAAATTAAGTTTATTAAAGGTTTGCCTAGAAAAAAAAATATGATTAAAATTGTAACCATTATAACAAAATATAAAAAAATCATAAATGATAATGCACTATTGTCTTTTTCATTTTTTGATATATTTTCTATTAGCAATGGAGAATAACTTTTATCAAATGCACTTCCAAGCAAACTTAAAATTGATGATACACTAAATGCAAAATTGTATATGGCAAAATTTGCACTCCCTAATATATTAGCAATATACATTTTATCATATCTATTTCGAATGAAATTAAATAATGAACGGATATAAATAGGATAACTAATGAAAAATGTCTTGTACCAAAAATATTTATTAAATTTGAATCTACAGTTCTTTAAAATAATATAAGAATATATTATTCCAATAAAACTTGCTATTAATGCCTGTGTTCCCAAAATATAAAAAATGTCAGAAGTAATTATGACCATATACAAAAATAATGTAGTATTGATAACTACTGTAAAAATTGACAACTTTAATACTAGAATTACATTTCTTGTGATAATCATAAAGCTATCAAATAAACTTTTTACCCCTGCAAAAAAAACTTGTATAAGTATAAAAGGTGTAAGATTTTTTAAATTGTCCCAATTATCTCCTATTGCTAAAGGTGTGATCAAATTTTTAATTATAAGAAATAATATTATTGCTAAAAAACTTAATATTATTCCAATTAAAAATAAATTGTATAATAATACTTCTCTATTTTTAATAGATAATTTAAACCATTGTGAGTTTATTACATAAGCTACTCCAAACTGGGAAAACAATGAATATAAAGCTATCACTATTCCATAAATTCCTATTAATCCAATTTCATCAATTGTCAAATATCTAGTAACTATAGGTAAAGTAATAAAAGGTAATAATTTTGTTATTATATCTGGTATACTATATAATAAAGTGTTCTTAAAAATAAGTTTCTTCATTTAGTCAATATATTCTTGGATAAACTTGTTTACAAGATTTTTAATTAATTCATCTTTGGACAATGATGAATAGTTTGCATAAAAATCACCATCAGATGATATACAGAATTTATCACTATAATATTTTAATAAATTAAGTGTATTTTTCTCAACTTCATTTGGAGTGTGTTCTTTTAGTAATTTAAGTACATCTTTAAAATCTTCTGTTGATGATATACTAAAACAACTTCTACATTGTGCATACCAAATATTTCCAAAAATTGCAACTGGTTTCTTGTACTGTATTAATGTCTCCCATCCAATACTTCCATTAATAGTTGCTACCAATTGAGCTTTTTCAATAATTATCGCACTATCTACAGAAAGAGGAACCAGTTTCACATTTTTTAGTTGTTTAATTATTTTATAATCGTAATAATCCCTAAAATTTTTATTTTTAAATACCTTTCTATTAATCATTTGTGTAGGATGTTCTTTTACATACAATATCCAGTTCTCAGGTAAAGAAGCAGAAATGATTTTAATTGCTAAAATTTGTTCTTGGAAACATTCACCTTGTGGAGAAGTAGTTCTTTCTGGTTGATAGTGCATTGCAAAAAAAATAAACTTTTTATCTAAATCAATACTATCAGATAATTCTTCATATTGTTTATTTAATTTATATAAATAATTTTTATTTTTCATATTATAAAATAAATATTGAAGAAGAGTTGGCTTACTATAAAAAAATGAGCTATCCTTTAATAGAGCATTTTCTTTTATTTTTTTAATGAATCTATAGAAACTTAAAAGAAGTATTTTATATTTAGAAAGATTTAAAAAAGTCTTTTGAGTTTTAATTTCATTTAATTTTTTTCCCAATTTTAATAATTCACCTTCTACATTATATTTGAGAAGCTTCTCCTTTCCTATAGAGTTCTTTATTTCCTCAATATTCAAAGAGCTTACAGGTAGATGATTTTTTTTAAAAGATTTATATTCATCATGCCAAATTACTTGATCTTGTATTATTGTTAATTCTAAATAACAAACCTGTATCTTAAATTTTTTAGCTACTTCATAACAAATTAAATCCCATCCCATGTGAGGTACACCGTCAAAAACAACTAAATCAATTTTATTTTGTAAAAAATAATTTATCCAGTATTGAAGAATTTCATAATATATTATTTTTCTTTTTTTTACTGAAATTGGAACATATGACATTCTATCACTTTCTGCCAAAAATTCAGATTCTAAAAAATAAAAACATTCTATATCCTCTTTACTTAAAACATATTCTGAATCATTGTTTAATTCTACTATTTTATCAAAACTATAAAAGTCATAAACATCTTTATAATTCAATTGAGTTAGAAATTTATTTGATAATTTTTTTATATCAGTAAAAATTGAATCAATTTTTATATTCTCAACTATTGCAACTTCATGAACAAATTTTAGCAAAAAATCATCATTAAAATTTATAATCATTATATTTTTCATTTTAACTCTTTTATTAAATTTATATATTTTTCTATTGTTTTACCATCAAAAACTTCATTTTTTGAAAGACTTTCCCAATCTTGATTAAAATCCACTTTTCTAACTAATATATCATTTAATTTTTCTTTTAATAATTTTTTATTATTAACTTTCATTATACTAGTTAGAAAATCAAAACTTGTTTCATTAATGTTATAGAAATCCACTATTACAGTTTTTATACCACATATAACTGACCATAAAATTGTGCTTGAATATGAAGCTATAAAAACATCTGATACTATTAAAATATCAGCAAGTCTTTCTTCTAATATTTTACAATTATATCTATCTTCTAAAAATAAATACTTCCTTTTATCCATTTTAGGATGTAATGAAACTAAAATATTTTGTTCTAGGTTATCTATATTATCCATCAAAAAATTTATTTCTTTCCAATGCTCATGCCAAGGTAAAATAGCATGTTCTCCTAACTGTGGTAATGCAATTATTATATTTTTTCTATCTTTTTGTAGCTTGTACTTATCTATTGTATATATTTTTAAATCTTCTTTTTGCATATATTTATAATAAAGTTTATCATAAGAAACATCACCAATAATTCTTATTTTTTCTTTTTTAACTCCATTCTTAACATAATGTTTTTTCATATTCTCATTAGCTAAACAAATAATATCACTTAAACCACTTCCCATAAACCATGGGTTATCTGTAATTACTCCAAATTTATCTAATGCATTTGCTATTGTATGTGGATAATAAAAAACATTTCCTCTTCTATGAAAGTTAAATTTATCTTGTGATTTTTTGATATAAGATGAAATCAAAATATTTTTTCTATTCTTTATAATAGACGACTTAACTAAACCTTCCTCTTCAGCAAAATAAACAATATATGGCATAATTGTTGGAATATTAAAATTTTTTGATATTTTTAAAAATATTGGTTCATAACCTAGATGTCTATCGCCATTTATGAACATGATATCAATCTTATTTTTATGTACAAGTCTTGAAATACATTTATACTTTTCATTTAATCTATCTAAAAATAATTTTTCTTCTTTCTTAAGTCTTTTAGTAAATAGTTTTGTACTTTTAAAACTATTAATAAATTTAATTATTGCAGATTTATATTTTAATGACAAAATATTTTTTATTCGAGATTTTACAGAAATATTTTCTTCTAAATCATATTTTTTATTATAATCAATATTTATTATCTTAAGTTTTTGATTATTTATTTCATTTTTATATCTTTGAGTTACCTCTTTAGATACAAAATAGTATATTTCTAACTTATCATCTTTAATTTGTAAATCTTTTGATAATCTAACCTGGTCCAAAAATCTTTGAGTTTGAGTTGCTACTATTAAAATATTAATCATTACTTAATACTTTTATAACTTTTGCAGGATTACCTGCTGCAACACAAAAGTCAGGAATACTTTTTGTTACAATACTTCCTGCACCTATAACACTGTTTCTTCCAATAATTACTCCTGTTAATATCATACTATTAGCACCAATCCATGAACCTTCTCTAACTACAATATCTTCTGATGGATAATATCCTTGTTCAATTAAAGGAATGTCTACTCTATCAAACTTATGATTATCAACATAAAAATGTACCCCTGAACCTATTAATACATTATCCTCAATAATTATTTTAGCATTCTCATCCGCAAACAACATACTATTTGGTCTAATAACTACATTTTTACCAATAGATATATTCGAACAAAACTCTGCATAAGCTCCAGCTCTAAAATATGCAGAATCATCAAAATAATTAAATTTCCTTTTACATAACTTTAACATGGTCGTTTTAAAATGCAATCTCCAATGTGTGAAAGGAATGTCAGGTCCTATTCTATTTGCGTTTTTGCAAAACTTAATTCTTTTTATAAATTCAAATAAAAACATCTAGTTACCTTCTCTTAATATAATTGTATTCAATTATAAACTAAATCCATCATCAACAACAATATTCTGCCCATTAATATATCTGCTCATATCACTAAGTAAATAAACCAAGGTACCTTTTAAATCTGACTTATCAAGCATCCCTTTATTTAAGCATTCATTTTTGTATTTTTCTAAAAACTCTTTAGGTTGATTATCAAATATTCCTCCAGGACTTAAAGTATTTACTTTTATATTCATTCCTTTAAAGTATTTTGCCATATACTTTGTAAGATGAATAAGTCCTGCTTTTATAGCAGCATATTCTACAGGCATTGTCATAGATGTATTATCATAAACTCCAAACTTAGGAGCTACAACTCCATAAATGGAAGATATATTTATAATATTTCCATAACCTTGTTTTTGAAAATATTTAGAAAACTGTTGTGAAGTTGTAAAGTATCCACCAAGATTTAATCCTAAGTTTTCTACAAAATTATCATGCTCAACATCAAAAAAATGTTTTCCATAGTTTTTATTTCTTGGATATGCATTATTTACTAAGGCATCAATCTTTCCATATTTTTTATCTATATATTTAATACATTCTTTTAATGAATCTTTAGATGTTATATCTAATTTTACAAAATCTACATTTGAACTATTTAATTCAGAAGATAGTTCTTCTTTTACTTTTTGTCCTATCTCTTCATTTATATCTGCAATAATAGCTATGCCATTATTTTCAATAACTGCTTTTACAAATTCTTTTCCTATGAGTCCAGCTCCACCTGTAATGACTACAATCTTTTCTTTAAGCATTATTATTCTCTTTTATTAGAAATTCCACAAATTTGTAATCAAGTTCTGTATCTATATCTATTGATCTTTCTTCTGGCATTACATATAAACCAGTTTTTTCTAAAAACAATTTATCTTCATTTAAAATAATATCTCTTTTCCATATATAAATAGAAGCATTCATATCATAACTTTTGGGTGCGTCTTGTCTTCGTACAACAGCACTATTTAATGTTTTGGACAAATATACTTTCCCATCTTTATTTTGCTCTACAAGATTAAAATATGGACTTCTTCTACCTGGCATTGCTGTTATTAGATTATCATTTTCGTTTTCTTTAAATTTATTAAAAGAGTTTAAAATATCTTCTACATTTCTAAGTGGAGCTGTAGCATCTAAATCTATTAGATAGTCAAAAGTTTTATTATAGTGTTCTTCACTTCTTCTAAATGCATCTTTTATCACATCTAATTTACCTGCTGTATCACTTGCCATCTCTTCACTTCTTTTAAAAAACACTTCAGCACCATACTCTTTAGCTACATTTGCGATATCATCACTATCTGTACTAATAACAATATGTTCAAAAAGCCCAGAATCTTTTGCTTGTTCTATTGTGTATGCGATAAGTGGCTTACCATTTAGTTCTTTGATGTTTTTGTTTTTCACACCTTTACTCCCACCTCTTGCACAAATTGTACATAAGATATTACTCATCTGTTTTGCTCCTGTATAGTTGATATAGTATCCATTACTTCTAATGCTTCATTAAAAGTACATATATTTTTTTGTTTTTCAAAAATATCTAAATGCATCTTTTCAAATATATAGTTTCTTTCAAGATTCGAAAAACTATAAATTTCTTCTAAACCTTTTTTATCTTTTTTAGTTAGTCTATTAGATATAAAATCAAGTTCATAAGTATTTTCTAAAGTTTCTATATGCAGTCTCCGATGACTACTTTTACTTATATAATCTATTGAAATATTTACTATAATATTTTTATTTGTTTTCCCTATTAACATAGTTAAATCATCAGAATCTATTTCTAAATCTGAGATTTTTCTTTGATAACTTTTTATTTCATCAATATTTCCACAAAGCCACTGAACATAATCTATTTCATGACTCAAATCTAATAAAACTCCACCACCCTCTTTTTTCTTTGCGCTATAGCAGTTTTTATAATCTGTATCTAGCCTCCATGTTGGTAAATACTGTCCACATTTTGCATTTACTAATATTATATCTTCTTCAATCAAAAATATTTTTAACTTCTCAAGTAAAGGATGGAACCTAAGAACATATCCTATGAATACTTTATTGTTTTTTATTTCTAAATTTTGTTTTGATTGAAAAAGAGGTTTTTCACAAAATATTAGTTTATTTTTAACATTATTTTCTAAATACTTTAATTGAGTATAATGTTTATTTGTTTCAGATGCTATTACAAAATAATTATATTTAGATATATCTATAACTTCTTCTAATGTTTTATAGCATTTCTTATCTTCAATATTTTGTTTCGTGACTAGATCTATTGATTCTATTTTAGATAAACTTGATAAAACCCCATAATGTCTTTTTCCAATAGAACCAAAACCTATAAGTAATACCTTCAATTAAAACACCTTGTCATATTCATCATTTGCTTTTTTATATTCATCTAATCTTCCAATATCAAGCCAATATTCTCGAAGAGGAAATGATATTATGTTTTTATTTTTACTAATAAGTTTTTCAAACAGTGTTGGCATATCATAAAAATTATTTATAGGAATATATTCTAAAATTTCAGGAGATAGCATATATATCCCAGCACTTACAAAAAATTTATGTGTTGGTTTCTCTTCTATGGATAATATTTTACTATCTTTTATATTTACAACACCATAAGGAACTTGAAAGTCATACTCTCTTACACACATTGTTCCTATTGATTTATTTGAGTTATGATAATTATCTAAATGTTCAAAATTTACATTTGTAAGTAAATCTCCATTCATCACAAAAAATGGCTCAATTGGTTTTTCTTTTAATAAACTTAATGCTCCTGCTGTTCCCATACGTTGTTCTTCAAAAATATATTCGATATTTACTCCGAATTCACTACCATCTCCAAAATAATCTTCTATAATATTTGACTTATAATTTACACATAATATAATATTTGTATACCCATACTCAGCAAATTTTTCTATTATTGTTTCTAATATAGGTTTTTTACCAACTTTAAGCATTGGTTTTGGAATATTATCAGTAAGTGGCCTAAGTCTTGTACCGAGACCACCAACCATTAGAATTACTTTATTAGTTTTCTTTTCTTTTAATATTAACTCATCTATAATTTCAAGTCCTACTAAATTTCCATAATTATTTACGATAGGAATTTGATGTAACTTTTTTATTTTACATATATTGATGATTTCTTCTTTAGAATCATTTATATTAGCTACAGTAGGTGACTTAAAATAAATATCTTTTACACTGTCATGTAAAGATATATTTTTTAAAAGAGCTCTTCTGATATCTCCATCACTGACTGTTCCTAGTAATTTTTTTTGTTCATCAACTACTATTGCTAATTGCTTTGAACTTCTATCTATAATTTGAAGTACTTCTAATATAGATGTTGTTTCTCTAATAAGGATATCATCAATATTTCTCATTATCTATTTTCTTTCCAAATTGGTTGTTTTAATTCCCATATTCCATTTCTTTTATCCCAAAGATGTGGTGAACGAAATTTTTCTATTGCATCATGATATTCTTGTAGTGAAATATCCATATAGTCACAACAATCTTTAATATACTGTTCTGGAAATTCACCATCAAATCTTTTAATTAATGCTATTCCTTCATCTCTTGTAATATCACCATTTCTAACTTCTTGTGCAGAATCATAGGTAGCTCTACCTATACCAAATTTAATTGTAGTTGTATGATAATGAAGCCAATCAATTTTATCATCAAGAGAAGAATATTTACTAAAACTTCCTTCTGTTCTATGATCATTAGGCATAAAATCACTATTTTCTACAGAATAATAATAAGTTTCTTGAGGATGCCATTTTACATAATATCCTAGATAATGTACTTCAGTACCTGTTTTTTCTATTTCATAGGGATTTGTAGGGAAATAAGCTTCCAAGTCTGATAATTTAAATCCAAAATCATCTATCAAGTCTTTTGCAGGTACTCCACCTAATACTAAATCTTTTATACTCACTTCTGCACTATAATATTTAGGATCTCTTGTTGGTTTTTCATTATCCTCTATCGCATTTCCGTACTCAGCTTCATTTTCTCCAAATATTACTAAAGGTATATCAAGTAATACCGATAACCTAGGAGCAAGATTCTTTTGACCTAATATAAATGGTTGGAAAGGATGTCCCAAATTCAAAAATGCATTTTTTGTTAAAAATCTATGTAGTTTTTTATTTTGATTATATGTATAATTAGCAAAACCAGCATCTAACCAAGCATCAAAATTTCTTTTCCCAATTCCAGTATATAAAGCTGGTGGCCAAGTTATTAGAATAGGGTTCATATTATATTTATATTTTAATATATGCGCAGCTTGAACACTATCTTTTCCCCCACTACCAGGAACTACTACATCATATCTTCCATCATTACGTCTAAATCTATTACATAATTCTTCTAACTGTTCATGTCTTTCTTCCCAATTAATATTCTTCTTTTTTTCTGCATATCTACAAGCTTCACAAATGCCATCTTCACCAAAAGCTAATGTTCTTTTCTTTTCACCTTCTTTTTGCTTGAATTCTACAGTAGAAGAAGGCCTTTGATTATTCATAGTACATTTTTTACAAAATTTAACTTCTAACGGCAACCCATACTTTCCAAATAATTCACTCATTTTTTCTCCTACAATTCAATAAAGTTTTTAAATAATTTTATACCAGCTTCTCTACTTTTTTCCGGATGAAACTGTACTCCATAAATATTATCTTTCTGCACAGAAGAAACAAACTTATGGTTAGCATATTCTGATAAAGTAACAATATTTGTATAATTGACAACTTCAAAAGAATGCATAAAATAGAACTCTTCTTTTTCTAATCCATTTAATAAACTATTTTTCTTTATAACTTCAATATTATTAAATCCAACATGAGGAACTTTTGCATCTACTAAGATAGGTTTTACTTCAGCATCAATAAAATTCAATCCTACTGTTTTTCCATATTCAAAGCCTACTGTAGCTAATATTTGCATCCCTAGGCAAATACCTAGAATAGGCTTTTTATTCTCTTTTATAGGTATGATAAAACCATCATTTTCAAGTTCTTGCATTGCATCTTTAAAGCTACCTACACCAGGGAGTACAAGTTTATCTACATCATTAAATTGACTTGGATGATTAATTACCACTACTTTACCCCCTGCTGCTTTGATAGCTTTTTCTATACTATGAATATTTCCAGCTATACCATAATTAACTATTCCAATTATATTACTCATCTTGAAACCTCTATATTATTTTTTCGTAAATATTCTTTTATATCATTAATAGTAACTTTATCATAATGTAGTAAACTTGCAATTGCAATACCACTTGGTTTAGCATATTCAATTAGCTTTTTAATATCTTCTAGTTTTCCTGCTCCACTTGCAATAACAACTGGAATATTTACACTCTGAACTACCTGTTTTGCTAACTCTAAATCAAAACCATTATTTCGTCCATCTTTATCAACAGATTGCAAAAGAATTTCTCCTGCACCTCGTTTTTCAACTTCTTTTGCCCATTCTATTACATCTTTGCCAGATTGAATTCTTCCGCAATCTGTATAGCACTCCCAATGACTATTCCAATTCTTAGCTTCTATATTTACAACAACTGCTTGATTTCCAAAAATTTCTGCAGCTTTGTTTATAATAGTTGGATCTTTTTGAACGGCAAAGGTATTTATAGCTACTTTATCAGCACCTATATGAAAAAGTTTAGAAAAATCATCGATACTTTTAACTGCCCCTCCAACACCAAATGGTATATAAAGTTCATTAGCTGTCTTTTCTATTTCTTCAAATATAATATCTCTTTCATATAAAGAAGAAACAATATCAATATACATTATTTCATCTGCACCTTGATTATAATATTTTTTTGCCATTTCAGAGGGTGTACCTACCTTTCTTAAACCTTCAAAATGTACAGGTTTTACTACGAATGGTGGTTTTACATCTAATTTTACTATTATTCGTGTATTCATTTATTTTATTTCTCCTTTTTTATATCATAAAATGATTTTTTTAATATATTATTTAAATCAACTTCTTTTATTACTTCAATAATTTTTTCACTTGCATAACCATCACCATAAGGATTCTTTACGTTTTTTAATGACTCATTAAATCCTTGTAAATAAACTTTTTTAAAGGCTTTTTTTATAGATGCTTTAAAAGATTCACAATCAATTACGCTACTAGCTTTTAATCTGCCCTTTTGTCTATCACCTATATTAACAGTTGCAATCTTGAAACTTGGTGCTTCAATTAAGCCACTTGAACTATTACCTACCATTGCATCTACATATTGAAGTGCTGATAAATATCTAAGTTGGCCTAAAGATGTATATCCAACTGATTTTAAAGAATTATTACTTACGTATGTGTCTATCATTTGATTTATTATTCTACCAGCTGTATCGCTATTTGCTTTTGTAAATATTATATTTGTATCTTTTAGTTCATCTATTGCATCTAATAATTCTTGAAATTGTTCTTTTGCTGTACTATTTTCTAAAGTAACAGGATGAAAAGTAACAAGAATATTTTTTTTATTTAATTTAAAATCAATTGATTTTTCAAATTCATCTTTACTTAGTAATTTTAATCTCTTGATATTTTCTATTCCCATACCACCAACATTAAATACTCTATTAGGTTGTTCTCCAAGCTGAATAACTCTGTTTTTATATTCATCCGCTGCTGTAAAATGTAGATGGCTCATTTTTGTAATACTGTGTCTTATTGATTCATCAAAAGCACCCTCAGTAGTTTCTCCACCATGAAGATGTGCTATGGGTATATTTGCAATTAAAGCAGCGCTTGCAGCTGAAAAAATCTCATATCTATCACCTAATAAAATTATAATATCAGGTTTTAATTCTTCAAAACTTTCCCCAAAAGAAATCTGTGCTAAACCCATAGATTTTGAAATCCCAATATGAGTATCAGAAGATAAAAGCATCTCTATTTTTTTATTAATAATAAAGTCTTTTTCTATCTCTTTGTATGTAAGTCCAAATTCTGGACTTAAATGCATACCTGTTACAATAATCTGAAGTTCTAATTGTGAATCTAATTCAATTTCTTTCATTAACCAATATAAAAGACCATATTCAGCTCTTGTACCTGTAACTACGCAAACTTTTTTCATATTAAGTCATCTTTATTATAGTTTTTTTGAGCAATAGTATTTATAATATTGTCCCAGTTCATTGGACTAATACCATTTCCTGGCCTTTTTATTACTAGATTATTTTCTGTTAGAATATCACCTTTTTTTATTTCACTATTTGCGATAATTGATTTTCTAGCTATTTTTATATTTGGAGTTTCACTTTTTGAAGGTTTTTTAATACTACTTCCTAAAGCTAATTCTATATTTCGTATAGCGTTCACCATTGATATTAATTCATCTGGTTCTAAACTAGCTTTATGATCAGGTCCTTCCATATTCTTATCAAGTGTAAAATGTTTTTCAATACAAGAGGCTCCCATAGCAACAGCTGCAATATCCACTTCTATTCCTAAAGTATGATCACTATATCCATATTTACAATCAAATGTATTTCCTATTGTATTCATAGCTTTTAAATTAACATCTTCCATAGGAGTAGGATACATTGTATTTGCATGTAAAATAGTAATATCATCTTTTCTTGTACCAGAAGATATCAGAATATCTAAGGCATCCTCTATTTCTCCTATATCAGCCATGCCTGTTGACAATATAACTTCTTTTTGCAAACTTCCTATATGTCTTAAATATGGTAGGTTTGTAATCTCACCACTTGGTATTTTAAATATTTGTAAACCTAAGTTATTTAATAAATTGATACTATCATGATCAAAGGGAGTAGATAAAAACATAATACTTTTACTATTACAATAAGAAATCAATTCATTATGAGTATCAACATCTAATTCTAGTTTTTTTATCATATCAAATTGTGATTCTTCTTTGGAAGTTGTTTCTTTTTGATAATCTGCTTTTTGTGCATTTTTTGATACTAAGTCTTCAGTTTTAAAAGTTTGGAATTTAACAGCATCAACTTTTGCTTCGTACGCTACATCAATTAGTTTTTTTGCAAGTTCAATAGAACCATTATGATTAACACCTGCTTCTGCAATTATAAATACATTTTTTTTATCTTTATTCATTTTACTAAACTCCCAGCTTTTATAAATCCATCTATTTCTATACTTTGTTTAGAAGTTGCATTACTTCCAAAAAAAGTACCTTTTTTTACTGTAACACCACCATTTATAACAGAGGCTGTTGATATATGACAATAATCTTCTATTATTGAATCATGTTCAATTAGTGCTTTTGTGTTAATTATACAATTTTTACCTATTCTTACATTTGCATTAACTAGTGTGTGATGATGAATTACTGTTCCCTCTTCAATAAAAGAATGCTTTGAAACATATGCAATAGGTGAAACTATAACTGGTAAAGTATAACCTATATTTTTTAAATTATTAAATATTTTTGTTCTTAAATTACTTGATTCTATTTGACCAATAGTAATTATTGCATTTTTACAAGTTTTAAATATTTCACTTAAGTCATTATCTGAAGCGATTACTTCATAGCCTAAAACTTTTTGTCCGAGTAATTCTTTTTTATCAATAATTCCAATAATTTCATATTTATTTTCTTGTTCTATTACATCGATAACACTATGACAATGTCCACCTCCTCCAATTAAAACAATTTTCTCTTTCATTATAAAATTACACTACTTGGTATATTAACAATTCTTTCTTCACAAATTTTAGAGTTTGTTAAGTCACTTGATTGGCAATCTTTAAACATCACTAATTCATTCATCAACTTCCAAATAGGTCTAGTCATAACACCATTTTTATTTGTAAATTTTAAAAACTCATCTCTAGCTTTTAAATCTTTAAAAATTATAGCTTGTAACCAATAGTTTGAAGATGAATTTTCAGGTTGATTAATAAAATTAATACCTTCAATATCATTAAAGAATTCATCATATTTTAAAGCTAATTCTTTTTTACATTTACAAAACTTATCTAGTTGTTCTAGTTGAGCTACAAGTAATGCTGCATTTAAGTTTGGCATTCTATAGTTGTATCCTATCTCATCATGTACGTATTCAAAAGGATGTGGAATCTTTGCTGTTGTTGTTAGATGTTTTGCTCTTTTAGCTAGTTTCTCATCATCAGTAACTATAACTCCACCGCCACCACTTGTAATGATTTTATTTCCATTAAAAGAAAATGCTCCTACTTTTCCAAAAGTACCTGTATGTTTATCTTTATAGTAACTTCCTAAAGACTCAGCGGCATCTTCTACTAAAGTAATATTCCATTTATCACATATATCTTTTATCTCCGTAATTCTACAAGAGTGTCCAAAAGTATGCATAGGGACACAAGCTTTTATTACTTTGTTAGTAGTTTTATTTATACATTGATTATTAATAAGTTCACAATTTGTTTTTAAAAAGCTTTCTAATGATTTAGGAGATAATCCTATCGTATCTAAATCAACATCAACAAATACAGGCTTTGCCCCTATATATGATATAGCATTACAAGTTGCTATAAAAGTTAGTGGTTGAGTTATTACTTCATCATCTTTTTTTACATCTGCTAAAATAAGCGAAATATGTAAAGCAGCTGTTCCATTAACTGTTGCAATTGCATATTTACTTCCAATTTTTGAAGCAAATTCTTTTTCAAACTGGTCAACATATTTTCCTACACTTGAAACAAATGTAGAATCAATACAATCATTTAAATATTTTTTTTCATTTCCTATAAAACGTGGTTCATGTAAAGGAATAAATTCTTTTGTTTTAAAAGTTTCTTGAATAAAATCAACTATCTTTTCCATTACATTTTCCCATCCAAATATTTACCTGTTTCTTTATGTCCAAAATCAGGAATCATCCTAAAAAACTCTTTTACAATGTCTTCTTTCTTCCAAGAAAGTTCATTTTTAAAACCTCTAATAGTATTTTCAAAATGATTTAATTTATCTTCATCATAAATAGTTTCATTTTTAATAACCCCAAGGTTTTCAAATCTTTGCATATCTAAAGTTTCTTTATCTGTAAAAAATTCTTCAAAATCTTTTTCACCTGTAGTATCACTTGAAGTAAATAAACATGGCCACTTTCCTTCTTTTGGTAAAGTATGAACTAATTCTCTTGCTTCATCTTCATCTTTACATAAATATGGCTCGTACCCTAAATCATTTAAATACTTAACTGCAATATCAGCAAAAGAGATTAGATGTAGGTTTTCACTAAGTTTTGGAAAGAATATATCTCTATTTTCTCCAAAGATACAAGACATTAGACAAAGTTCACCTGATTCTTGAGGAGTTACAAAATATCTTTTTATATCATTCGGAGCAACAATTGGTTGTTGTTTTTGTATTCTTTGATTAAAACCATGTAATAAAGAGCCATCAGAAAAAGCAACATTAGCAAATCTTGCCATTGAAACTTTCATTTCTTGTGATTTTCTCATTACAAACATTTCCATTATTCTTTTACTTGCACCCATCATATTTACAGGGTTTGCAGCCTTATCTGTAGAAACACAAAAATATTTTTTTGTTCCATTTTTGATTGATTGTGCTATTGTTTTATCTGTATTAAAAATATTTACATCAATCATTCTCATAAGAGTAAAAGGATCTTTCTCACTTCTAACATGTTTTAAAGCAGATAAGTTTAAAACATAATCATATTCACCATCAGCTTTTATAAAAGCATCATATTCAAGTGAACCAATATCTAAAGCAAATGTTTGAAAATCTCCATCTATATATCCAAAAGAGCTTCTAATATCTCGAACTAATTCAACCATATTATTTTCACTAATATCAACTACATGAAGTTTTTTAGGATTTCGTTTAAATATCTCTTTAGTTACTGCTTGTCCTATTGAACCAGCCGCTCCAATTACTAAAAATGATGAAGCAGAAACTATTTCTTTTAATTTTTTATTATTACAATTTATATCTTCTATGAATAATTCTTTATTTCGTCCTATTAGATTTAATATTTTATTCATTTTACAATCTTCCATCACTATTTTTTAAAATAGATTTTATATCATAAACAACTTGATTTTTATTTTCAAAAGTCAAAGTCTTATATTTATCATGTGATACAGCCATTACTATAGCTTCATAATCATCATAATTTACATTATTATCTAAGTTTTGATTGTATTCATGTTTAACTTCATCTTTATCAGCCCAATAGTCACTTACTGTAATATCACATCCAAACTCTTGAAGTTCTTCTATTACATCAATAACTCTTGAGTTTCTAATATCAGGACAGTTTTCTTTGAATGTTATTCCTAACATAAGTACTTTTGATCCTTCTATTTTATGACCTTTTTTAATCATAAGTTTAATAACTTGATTAGCTACATATATTCCCATATTATCATTTAGTCTTCTTCCTGCTAAGATAATCTCAGGGTTATATCCTATTTGTTGTGCTTTATGTGTTAAATAGTATGGATCAACACCGATACAATGTCCACCAACTAATCCTGGCTTAAACTTTAAGAAGTTCCATTTAGTTCCTGCTGCTTCAAGTACATCATTTGTATTGATTCCAAGCTTATTAAAAATAATTGATAGTTCATTTACAAAAGCGATATTTATATCTCGCTGGCTGTTCTCAATTACCTTTGCAGCTTCTGCTACTTTAATAGTAGGTGCTAGATGAGTACCTGCAGTAATTATAGATGAGTATAAAGCATCTACTTTCTTACCAATCTCTGGAGTTGAACCAGCTGTTACTTTTAAAATCTTTGTAACTGTATGTTCTTTATCACCTGGATTGATTCTCTCAGGTGAATAACCACAGAAGAAATCAACATTGAATTTTAAGTTAGAGAACTTTTCTAGAACTGGTACACAGTCTTCTTCTGTTGCACCTGGATATACTGTAGATTCATAGATAACAATATCATCTTTTTTTAGAACCTTACCAATAGTTTCACTTGCTTTAATAAGTGGAGTTAAATCTGGTCTTTTATTTTTATCAATAGGTGTAGGAACTGTTACAATAAATACATTACAATCTTTAATATCTTCTATATTACAAGTAAATTTAATGTTATTATCAATAGCTTCTTGAAGCTGCTCTTCATTTAGTTCTAGTGTTCTATCATAAGCTCTTGATAATTCATCAATTCTAGTTTGATAAATATCTAATCCTACAACTTCATATTTTGAAGAAAATGCGTGAGCTAAAGGAAGACCTACATAACCAAGTCCGATTATACATATTTTACTATTGTTTATATTTGCCATTTTATTTACTTCCTTTAATATCATTTATATACCATTCTAGTGATTCTTTTAAACCTTGTTCTAAGTTATGTGTTGGTTCATATCCTAGAAGTTCTTTTGCTTGATCTATATTCGCATTTGAGTGTCTTATATCTCCAGCTCTAAAATCTCTATAGATTGGTTCTTGCACTTTTAGTTCAGGTAATTTTTCTTTTAATCCATTTGAAATTGCAGTATAAAGGTTATTTAGTGTTTCTCTTCCACCTGCTGCTGTATTATATGCTTTTGCGAATGCTTCTTTATTTGTAGTTACTCCTGCCATTATATTAGCTTGAACTACGTTATCAATATATGTGAAGTCTCTTGATGTTTCTCCATCACCATTTATAAATACATCTTCACCATTTAGCATAGCAGATATCCATTTTGGCATAACAGCTACATATGCTCCATTTGGATCTTGTCTTTTTCCAAATACATTAAAGTATCTTAATCCAATAGATTCAAAGCCATAGCACTTATAAAATACCCCCATATATAGTTCATTCACATATTTTGTAACTGCATATGGAGAAAGTAAGTTACCTGTTCTTGACTCTACTTTTGGTAATTCTGCTGAATCACCATATACAGAAGAAGATGAAGCATAAACAAATCTTTTTACACCATTTTCTTTTGAAGCTGTTAGCATATTTAAAAAACCTGTAACATTTGAGTTATTTGAAATTACAGGATTATCAATAGATCTAGGAACAGAACCTAATGCAGCTTGATTTAAAACTACATCTACACCTTTTGTGGCATTTATACAAGTTTCATAATCTGAAATATCACCTTTTGTAAAAGAAAAGTTTTCC
>NYWO01000002.1 GCA_002685075.1 Arcobacter sp. | reverse complement strand
TCTATTTCTTTTGAAAGAAAAACTTCTTCAATTAATTCTGGGTGATTTTCTAGTACGTATAGTACGATTTGTTTTCCATATATTATCATGGCTAGATTCTATCTAAAAGTTGTTGATAAACCTCTTTTGTAGATTGTCCTGTTAGTTTTGAAATAAGTTTTGCTTTGATTTTAGGAGCTAAATCAAGGTCTTGAATGTCCTTTAGTTCAAGCTTTGAACCTGTTATTTCTTTTGGTTGGATTACTACAACCCATTCACCTCTTATATTTATATTTTTAAATTCTTCATATAGATTTGCCGAAGTGTTTTTATAAGTTGTTTGGTGTAATTTCGTAATTTCTTTTGCTAAAAATATTGTTCTATTTGGTTCTAGTTTATTCAATTCTTCTAGAAGTTTGCTAAGTCTATGTGGTGATTCATAAAGTATTGCTAATTTATCATCATTTAAAATTTCATTTAGTTTTGAAGCTCTTGAAGCTCCTTTATGATCTAAAAATCCATAAAATGAAAAAGTTGTATGGGTAAAGCCACTCATAGCATAAGCTGTTAATACTGCATTTGCTCCTGGTAATACATCATATTTTATATCATTTTTAATACAGTAATCAACAAGTGTTGCTCCTGGATCTGAAACACAAGGCATCCCTGCATCGCTTACATAAACAACATTTTTAGTAAAAGTTTCTTTTGATAATGTTTCTAGGACTTTTTTTTCATTATGAGAATGATAAGATTTGTATTCTTTGTCTTTAAAGTCTAGATTGTTTTTTTCACCTAAAAGTGAAAGTAGTTTTTTTGTTACTCTTGTATCTTCACAAAAAATTAGTTCCGCCTCCTGTAAAACTTGAAGAGATCTTTTTGAGATGTCTTCAAGATTACCAATAGGAGTAGGAACTAAGCACAACATAATAGTGAACTATTTTGCTGCAGCAGCATATTTAGCTTTGAATTTCTCAACTCTACCAGCAGCATCAACAATTTTTTGCTCTCCAGTAAAGAATGGGTGACATTCAGAACAAATATCAATTCTCATAGTTTCAACATTTGATTTAGTTTCAAATGTATTACCACAAGCACAAGATACTGTACAAGCTTTGTAATCTGGGTGTATATCTTTTTTCACGCCATATTCCTTATTTATAATTAATGTAAAACAAAAGGTCAAGTCTATAGTTGCCCTTTATTAAACTCTTTGAAGCGGGATTATATCTAAAAATACTTAATAATATCTGAATTTAAGTTTGTTATTATATTTGAAGTTCTATCAGCAAATTGACCTTTATTAAAAGTATTTTGTCTTTTTGCTAGTTTGATTGTATTTTGTGCAATTTTTTCTTCTAATTGTGTTTTATTTAATTTCCCATCTAAAAATTCAAGAGTTTCAAGTATGCCAATTGATGACATACTATTTGGTTTTCTAGTGTATTTTTTCTCTAAAAAAATAACTTCATCAATAATTCCATCATTTATCATTTGAGTTGTTCTTTGAAAAATTCTTTTTTTAAGCTCTTCTTTGTCCCAAAGTATTTCAAAAAGTTTTAAATCTTTTGCAATAGGAACTTTTGGGTTTTCTTTAAAATAAACACTTGGAGTTAAATCAGTTTTTTTATAAATAGCATAGGCTTTTTCAATTCTATACTTATCATTTCTTTGAATTTTTGACATATACTCTTTGTCTAAAGAGTATAATAAATCATATATTTCACCAACATTTGAATCAAGTTTTACTTTAAAGTCAACTCCAGTAGAAATTCCTTCAATCAAACTTTTTAAATAAAATCCAGTTCCACCAACAATAATAAGGTTTTTATTGTTTTTCTTTGCAAACTCTTTTGCTTTTTTATAGCAGTTTATAAATTGAATTACATCAAACTCTTCATTTGGTAAAACTTCATCAATACCAAAGTGAATAATATCACCACGTTCTTCTTTTGTAGGTTTTGCAGATGCTACATCTATTTGTTTATATACAGATAAAGAATCAAGTGATAATATAATGGAGTTTGTTTTATTAGCTATTTCTAGTGATAAATTTGTTTTCCCTGAAGCTGTTGAGCCAATTATTGCTATTTCTTTCATTTGAAGATTTTAGCAAAACTCTTGTGAAGGCTATCTTATTTAGAGTCTTCTATTAAATTTTTTTTATTTTTACAATCTTCTAATGTTTGATTTAATTTATTGATTTCTTGTTCTTTTTGAATTAATGATTTTAATAAACTTGATACATCGTCTTTATTTGAATCTTCTACTTGTGTTTGTATTTTAGAAACACAAGCTGTAAAAATTGATGAGATAAGTAGTATTGATAGTGTAAGTTTTAGTGTTTTCATAAGCTTCTTTTTAATGAATTATACTACAACTCTAATTATTTTTATATTATTAAAGAAAATTGATGAAATTATTTATATTATTTCCATCTTAATTTACCTTTTTATTATTCTTGGATAAAATCCTCTTCATGGAAAAACTGCTAAAAAAACTTAATGACTTTAATGAACTTGTAATGTTTAAACATTCTATATTTTCTCTACCTTTTATTTTTATTGCAATGGTTGTTGCTGCAAATGGCTGGTTTGGATTTAAACTAATGCTTCTAGGAATCTTAGCAGCACTTACTGCACGAAACTTTGCAATGGGCTTTAATAGATATATGGATAGAGATATAGATGCTTTAAATCCAAGAACAATTAATAGGCCAAATGTAGATGGAAGAATTTCTGCATCTCAAATGCTGATTTTTACAATTGCAAATGCTTTGGGTTTTATTCTAATTGCTTATTTTGTAAATGATCTAGCTTTATATTTGTCACTACCAATTTTATTTGTAATTGGATCGTATTCATATTTTAAACGATTTTCGTATTTAGCACATATAATACTTGGAATATCACTAGGACTTGCACCTATTGCAGGTGTAGTAACTGTTTTAGAAACTATTCCTTTATGGACAGTATTTTTAAGTATAGGTGTTATGTTTTGGGTAGCTGGCTTTGATTTACTTTATTCACTACAAGATATAGAAGTTGATAAGAAGTTAAATCTTCATTCAATTCCTTCAAAATTTGGTGCTAAAAATACAATGTTAATATCAAAAGTATTTCATCTTTTAACAGTTGTATTTTGGTTGCTATTTGTAATCACTTCAAATAGTTCAACTTTTGCATATTTAGCAGTAATTATAAGTGCCGTGATGCTAGCTTATGAGCACTACTTAGTAAATAAAGATTTTACAAAAATAGATAAAGCATTTTTCACTGTAAATGGATACTTAGGAATTGTATTCTTTATTTTAATCGTATTGGATAATATTTTTTACTAAAAAAAGAAGAAATAAGTGCCACCTAAAAGGTATATAAGTTTTTATGTGGTAATATTCTTTCCTTATTTAAAGCGCGTCTGTGGCTCAACTGGATAGAGCACTGGGTTTCGGCCCCGGCGGTTGGGGGTTCGAATCCCTCCAGGCGTACCATTTAAAAGCCCGATTTAATCACTGTTTGCAGTGTTTAAGTCGGGCTTTTTTTATGCCTATTAAAATATACTTTCCAACCTATTTCCAACTTAAAAAATATTTTTCTCTTCAATGAATAATAGATAATTTAGCTTTATTGCTTGAATACTTAAGACTTTATCTCTAAAGTGTTCTGTTTGGATTATGATCATACCAATATCTAACATGAATCTACAATATTTCATTATCGATGATAATAAAAACTTATTATACCTTCAGTTAAGAGATTTTGTGGATCATAGATTTAAAGATATAATCCACAGAGAAGATAGAGGATCATTGGTGCACCGGAAGAGATCTTGTGGATCATAAAATAAGTTATCTTAAACACAATGATCCTTTAAGACATTATTTACTAAAATATTAACAACTAAAATATTAGATTAAGGTATAGAATGATAACAGAATTAAATTTAGAAAATGCGGTTAAGTACCATTATGATAAATTTCCTCCTGAGAATCTAGATTATCATAAATTAATGAAACAATTAGTCAAGTCAACAGAAGCAATCGCACGATTTGATCAAATGATTAAAGAAATGCATAATAGTGAGATCTTATTGGCACCTTTAAGAAGTAAAGAAGCAGTAGTTTCTTCTCGTATGGAAGGAACAATTAGTACAGTAGATGAGATATTACAATACGAGGCAGATTTTGGTGGATCAACAGATACAAAAGGAATGGTTCGATCTGATGTTATAGAAACTAATTTATATCAAAAAGCATTAAAGTCGGCTCAAGAAGCAATTGATATAGGATATCCATTAAGTGAATATTTAATTAAATCAGCACATCAAGAGTTATTATCATTTGGTCGTGGTGCAAAAAAATCTCCTGGAGAATATAAGATAGAACAGAATTATTTAGGGGATAAAGCACAAAAAGATATCTCATTTATTCCTATAAGTCCAGAAAAATTGAATGATGGAATGGAGCAATTATTTAAATATATAAATGAAGAAGATGAAATATTACTATTAAAAACAGCAATAGCTCATATAGAATTTGAAGCATTACATCCATTTAAAGATGGAAATGGACGAATTGGAAGGATGATAATAACTCTTATGCTTTGGAAGTCAGGAATAATATCTCAACCACATTTTTATATAAGTGGTTATTTTGAGGAAAATAAAGATATTTATATAGAAAAAATGAGAAATGTATCTCTAGAAAATAATTGGACTGATTGGTGTATATTTTTCCTTCAAGCAATTGAAGAACAGTCAATAAAAAATTTAGAAATCGCGGAAAGTATTAGTAATTTATATAATGAGATGAAAGAAAAGTTTAGAGAAGTTCTCTCTTCTCAATATAGTTTAAATGCCTTAGACTTTGTCTTTACAAACCCCTTGTTTCGAAATAGTAAATTTATTAATGAAAGTGGAATTCCTAAGTCAACAGCAAAAAGATTTCCTAAAATATTAATAGAGGAAGGATTACTGAAAGTTCAAGATGAATCATCAGGAACTCGATCTGCATTATATTCTTTTGAGCCTTTAATGAGATTAGTTAGAGTATAAAAGATTTTAATATTTTAGTTTTAAGTGCTTATCTAATCTCCCTTCAAAAAATATTGCCAGTTGAGATAGGGTTAAACTCCAATTCCAAACTGGCATAGACCATTTAATTTGAGCATTTTCTCAAAGAGAGTGCAAGCACAAGAATACCCATATAAAGTAATTTTAAAAGTGAATTTTCATTAGGGAATGCGCCTTTTGTTTTTGTCAATTTTCTAAATTGTCTATTAAATCTAAATTGAGCAATAATATCTTATCAAAAAATATGTGTTATAACCACTTTCAAATTCAAACCATTTGCAACTACATAAAGCCATCGCTGTAGGAAAAATCTTCTTAAAATAGTATTTCCTAATGGCACTAAAAAACTTGCTTCTTCAGGTATTGGACCAAATGTCATTGTGTGCCTTTTCTATTTTTAATAATTAGTTGTTTCTTTGTTAATTTGTTTAAATTAAACTTCTAATATGTTGTATTATTTAGTATGTAATCGACATTTGTATTTAGAATTAATATTTTTACTGTAAGCAGTGCCAATATAGTGTCCCTTATTATCATTTAATCAGTATTTCTTTTATATTTGAAAAATTAAAAAGTCTATTTAATGGTATCTAAGGGTAATTGCTGGAATTTAATTAAAATCCCTCTAGGCGTACCACTTAAAAGCCCGATTTAATCACTGTTAGCAGTGTTTAGGTCGGGCTTTTTTCGTTTAAGGTTATTAAAGGTCTTCCCCTTGTATAAATAAATGATAGTATTTTCCCGAATTTTTTATATTATCTTACACTCAATCTTTTCATTCTATCTTTATAAGATTCTTTATAAAACTCTTTTGCTTTAGAGCTTAAAAAAGATTTATCAATTAAATCTTCTACTTCTTGATATGAATCTTCAATAAATTTCATAATTTTATTAAATCTGATTTCAGGTAAATCTATAAATTTAGCAAAAGTTTTGAAATCATCATAAGTATAGTAACCATAAGCTTCATACGTAGCTGTATAATTATCTAATAAATCTATTGCCATATCTCCATATTTTTCATTTATATGAAATCTTGTATTTAATAAATCATAACTTGGTGTCAAAAAGTATTCGTTAGAGTCTGCTTTACTATATAAGGAGAAGTTTTTAAGATGAGCATCACCATTACATATTAGATAATTTAAAATAATTCTTTTAAAAAAATCTTCTTGTGATACTATACTAGATACGACATGTTTTTTTATCGTCTTTGCACAATCTAAATAACTACAAGCATCATATTTATAATTTTCTCCATGAGTTACTGGTGTTATTCCCATAATTCCAGCAAAATCTTCTTGATCATATTTTAAACCGGATATATCATCATAATCAAATCTTTTTGTTATATAAGCTAACTCTCCATCATTAAATTTAATTAAAGCACTTGAAGCTGTAGGAATTTTAAATATATTCTTTGAGATAAGCATTGATAAATGTTCATTTGCCACAATATCTTTTTCATTTTGAATATGTCCATCCCCATTAGTAAGAGGTTTTAAAATATATCTTCCATTAGTTGCTGTTGGTATTAAGTCTTTCTTTTCAAAAGTTAATGAGATTTTATCTTGTACTCCAGAGATTGACATTCTAGGAGATAATTCTGCTCTTTTTTTAGTAAATTCAACTCTATCAAAATTTAAAGGATTGGGTACATTCCCATTAAAAAGCTCTTTAATACACTTTGGACAATAGTTATTTCGCAGTTTTTTATTTATAGCTAAACAACTTAAACATATTTTATCTTCCATTTTTATATCTCATCTTTTTCTATAGTAATAGAACCTATGGTGTTCTCTTTTGTTGTTAATAATAACCTTGAAAAATCATCATTTTTATCAATTCTAAGTTCCTTGCATTGAATATCTTTTAATTTACCCTCTGCTAATAAATTATAAAAAAAAGGAAATAAACTTTTTGATGTAAATTCTTTTTCTTGTAAAGGGAATGTTAGACTAATAGCTTTTGCATTATCTTTATTTAAATACTCTTTCTCATAAGCAAAGCTATAGCTATTTTCATCAAATTTTGTAAGTAAACCAGTAAATATACTGTTTTTAAAAACTTTTGCTCTTTGCATTATTTAATCTTCACTTTGATATCTAATTCCATCCCTAGTACATCTAAAAGTTTTTCTATTGTTTTAACTGTAGGATTAGCTTTTCCATTTTCAATATCTGAAATTGAAACATAATTAACACCTGAATAATCTTGTAAATCTTTTAGTTCAAGATTTAATTCTTTTCTTCTTAGTCTTATAGTTTTACCTATTTTAGTAGAGGTTGCTTCCATTTTAATACCTTAATATGTGTTCTTATTTAGTATATAAGTTAAATATGATTGATTATATATCTTCTAAAATAAATATTTGCTTTAGTTTTAGTTTATATACTAAATAATATGATTCAAGTTAATAATATTTGAAAAAAGACTTGATATTTAGTATATATGTTAAATTAAAAATATGATAAACTCAATTTATAAAAATAATTGGATTATAAATGTTTAAAACTGGATTATATGAACAATTAATAAATAACTTGATTTCAAATAAATTAAATTCTTTGGATTTGGAAACTATTTATTATAAAACTACTGCTATTGAAAAATCGGAAGCATCTACTTTTTTGACACAATATATAAGTAACTTTATTAATCATTCACTGAATTTAATAAGTGGTGAAAATAGTGTTGAAACTCAAATAAATATTATAAATAAAATAATTTTATTACTTCAAAGTGAAATTGAAAAACAAGATTTTAAAGATAATTTACTTGATATTAATACTTCTATCTTAAAAGCTGTCATACCTAAATTAGATTCTCATATAAAAGATTTTGACACTTATATTAAAGAGATTACTCCATATACAGGTCTTACTCAAAGTGAACTTTTTACAGGAAGTAATGCAGGTGTTTCTTTAGAAAGTGAAATAAAAAAAGAGATACTTTCTTCTGACAAAATTTATTTTTTGGTCTCTTTTATTAAGTGGTCAGGTATTAGGATATTTGAAAAAGAGTTAAGAGAATTTACAAAAAGAGGAAAAAAATTACAGGTTATTACCACTTCATATATGGGAGCAACTGATTTAAAAGCGGTTGAATTTTTAGCAAGTTTACCAAATACTGAAATTAAAGTTTCATATAATACAGCAAATGAAAGATTGCATGCTAAATCTTATCTATTTTTTAGAGATACGGGTTTTCATACAGGATATATAGGTTCTTCCAATATTTCAAAAAGTGCACTTACAAGTGGATTAGAATGGAATTTAAAAGTAACAAATTCAGAAATTTCGCACATAATAAAAAAGTTTCAAAAGACTTTTGAAACATATTGGGAAGATAAAGAATTTGAAGTATTTACCCAAGCAGAAAAACAAAAACTTCAAATTGCACTAAAAAATGCTTCGACAAAAGATACAAATAATTTCACAACTTTTTTTGATATAAAGCCACATCATTATCAAGAAGAGATTTTAGAAGAACTTCAAGTACAAAGAGAAATTCACAAACGTTATAAAAATCTTTTAGTTGCAGCTACAGGAACAGGGAAAACGGTTATTAGTGCTTTTGATTATAAAAGATTTAAACAAAATAATCCAAGTGCAAAACTTCTATTTGTAGCACACAGAAAAGAAATTTTAATACAAGCAAGAGCTACATTTCAAGCAATATTAAAAGACAATAATTTTGGTGAATTGTGGGTTGATGGAATTACTCCTTTAAGTTATGAGTACTTGTTTACCTCTGTTCAAACTCTACAAAACAATATTGAAAGATTCACTCTTTCAAAAAACTATTATGATTTTATAATAATAGATGAAGTGCATCATATAGCTGCAAAAAGTTATAGACCAATTTTACAAAAGTTTGAAGCAAATATTTTATTAGGATTAACTGCAACTCCTGAAAGAATGGATAATGAAAATATCTTAGATGATTTTTGTGGAGTTACAGCTTCTGAGATTAGACTTCCTGAAGCATTAAACAGAAAATTACTTTGTCCTTTTCAATATTTTGGAATTAGTGATAGTGTAGATTTACAAAATATAAAATGGCAAAATGGAAAATATCAAACAAGTGAATTAACAGATGTTTTATCAAGTGAAAAAAGAGTTGGTGAAATTATTGCAAAATGTGAAGAGTACTTAAGAGATATAAATGATGTAATATCAATTGGTTTTTGTGTATCACAAGAACATGCAAAATTTATGAGTGAGAAATTCAATGAAGTTGGTTTAAAAGCAGATTTCCTTATAAGTGGAAGTTCAAATAGAAACGTAGTGAAATCAAGATTATTAAAAAAAGAAATAAACTATTTATTTGTAGTTGATATATTCAATGAAGGTGTTGACATTCCCCAAATTGATACTATCTTATTTTGCGCCCAACTGAGAGTTTAACTGTGTTTTTACAACAATTAGGGAGGGGACTTAGATTTGCTGAAAACAAAGAGTGCTTGACTGTTTTAGATTTTGTAGGAAATGCAAGAGATGAATATGATTTTGAAGGTAAATTTAGAAATCTAATCGGTAAAACTTCTAATAGTGTAAAAGATGAAATAGAAAATGAATTTCCACATTTACCTTTAGGGTGTTCAATAGTTTTAGAAAAAAAGGCTAAAGAACATATTTTAAATAATATTAAAAAAGCAACTACACTTGGTAGAAGAAAATTAATATCAAAAATAAGAAATTACGAAAATCAGACAAGATTACCACTTACAATTAGAAATTTTACGAAAATAAATCATCTTTCCCTAGAAAGTTTATATAAAAAAGATAGTTTTTCTAAATTGTGTTATGAAGCTAATATTGTAGAAGATTTTAATGAAGTTAATGAAAAAGAGCTGATAAGAGCTATTTCTAAAAAATGGCTATTAACAAGATCTCATAGTTATTTTGAATTTATTTTAGAACTTATAGATAATAATTTCGATTTCACAAAAGAAGTTATGGAAAAAAATAAAAAATCATTTTTGATGCTTTATTATGATTTCTTTCAATACCCAAATATGTTCAATAGTTTAGACGAGGGAATAAAATATATAGGGAATAATAAAATCTTAATTAAGGAATTAAAAGAGGTAATTGAAATTTTAATAGATAAAATCACTCATATAGAAAGTGATTTAGATTTACCATATTTTTGTCCAATAAAACTACATTCAAGATATACAAGAGAGCAAATTTTATCAGGTTTTGGGCAAAACAGTTTTCAAAAAAAATCAAGTAGTAGAGAAGGTGTTTTAAATATAAAAGACAAAAATACTGAACTCTTATTTGTAACATTAGAAAAAACAGAAGATAAATACTCACCTACAACTATGTATGATGATTATGCAATAAATGACAGATTATTCCATTGGCAATCTCAAAATTCAACTAAGCCAGACTCTCCTAAAGGTTTAAGTTATATTAATCAACAAAAAGAGAATAAAAATATTATCTTATTTGTAAGAGAATCAAATCATAATGAAAATAAAAATGTAATGACGTATGTATGTTTAGGGAAGGTTATTTATAAAAATCACTATGGAAGTCAACCTATGAGTATTACATGGGAACTTGAAAATAAAATACCACCTTTTTTATGGAAAAATATTGCAAAGATGGCTGTTGGGTAATTTAAATCTAGAGTATATTTTTCTAAAGGTGTTAATTTTGCAAATAATAGCTTTGTAATAATTACAAAGCTATTAATACTTTTTTCATCCTTCATTCAATTTTGAATCCGAATTACCAACAATAATAATTTCTACTCTTCTATTTTTTGCTCTATTAGCTTTTGAATTATTATCTACTAAAGGCTTTGTATCTGAATATCCAATTGCTACGACTTTATTTTTGTCGATTCCTTCCTTAATCATGAACCTAACAGTAGAAGATGCTCTTGCACTTGATAATTCCCAATTTGATGGATATTTCCCTTTGATAGGAATATTATCACTATGTCCTTCTATTCTTATTTCTTTATAGTTTTTATTTTTTAAAGTAGAAGATAATGCTTTTAACCATTTTTTTCCTGTTCTATTAGATTCTGCTTTTCCACTTGCAAAAACATTATCCATGGGCATTATAATTTTTGTTTCAGTATCTGTTTTATATACTGAAATTTCAGAAAATTTTTCTAATGATCTAGATACATCATTATATATTTCTGATGTTGGAGTTAAATCTTGAATCCATAATCTCAAATAAGCCCCAGCTATATTTTTTGTATATAAAGTTACAGTATTATCGATAATTTTAAAATTTGCATTTTTTTTATAGTCATATTCTTTAGAATTTTCATATCTCTTTTCATAAGCTTCATATCCGGATATTTTAAATTTTTTAGGAATTACTACAGAAATTATATTTTCATCAAGGCTGCATTTATTTCCAACACAACTTCCTCCATCAATTAATAAATACCATTCATTTTTGTTATCTTTCATTCTTGATAAGGACAGATCGTTTTTTAAATTAATTCTCTCTAAATATGCATAATTATTAGTATTCTTAAAAGTTAATTTATCATTAAGTTTACCGTCATATCTAGATTTTACCCATTTATAACCATCTGGTTTGATATAGCTTATTTTACTTTTACTATAATTCTCACCAAAAAACATACCTTTTTGACCAAAAGCATCATATCTTATGTTTTTATAATTTAATCCTGATTCTAAATCATCTCCAATAAAAGCGATAGTTTCATATGTCCCTCCCGCACTTAAAGATGATAATGACGATAAAAAACCTAAAGTTATTATCTTTATTTTTAGATTCTTAAATATATTTTTCATTACATGTTTCCTTTTTTGTCTAATTATTTACATTCCAAACTATTTCATCATAAGAAGGCTCTTTAATCATTCTAACAATTAGTTCAAACTCTGTTGTTCCAAAAATTAAGAATGGTATATCTACAACATTTTGAGAACTTTGATTATCCATTAGTGTTTTTCTTGTTTCTAATAAACTTAATTCATGTGTTGGCATCGAGAATTGTGGATTTAAAAAAGTTGCTAAATCTGCTTTATTATTAATTGGAAATCCTTCAAGGTTTGATACTTGCTTTGGCGAAACAATTTGAAAGTATTCATAACCTCTTTTTTTAACCTCTTCATTAATTTTATTCATAGCTGGTATTACAACTTTATATACATTATTTGCATATTTACCTTTTAACTCATGTGATACTTTTAACAATGTTTCACTATTAGGAACATTTTCAAATTTTGTTTTCCCAGCATAAGGAACATTAATATCATATTTTTTTACTTCAACTTGTTTTGTTGGCAAATTTGGATTTACTGATCCACACCCTGTAAAAATTAATGTTGCTAAAATTGAACTACTTAATAATATTCTTTTCATATTCTACTATCCTTATTTAAATGTAACTGTTTGAAATCCACCACTTCTAAAATGGTAACTTTGATCATTTGTTGTATTAAACACTAATTTAATTTCTTCTTCATCTAAACCATCATCAGACACTAGGTATTTCAATACTCTTGTTACGGGTTTTCCATCTTTATAATAATCTACTACATCTACATATGTATCATCAGCTAAAACTGAACCTAACATAGCATTTAAAGCAATACTTCCAACTGCTGTTATACCAATATTTTGTAGAGATTGAATATCTTTAAAATAAATAGCATTTCCTAATCCTTTATTCATAGCTACTAATCTTTTAGCTACTTCTTCTCCTGCATGAAATCTTTTTTCAGTCATTTTGCTATATTCTTTGTAATAGTCTTCAATTTCTCCTTGAAAAACTTTCTTAGCTGCCATATCTTTTGTGATTGGAATATTTTTTGTATTTGATACAAAAACTTGATATTCTGAAGTTTCAAAGCTATTTGTCGTAAGTACATCAGGTGCTTTTACGTCAGCTAGTAAACTAGTTCCTATTAGTAATGAAGATAAAATTATTTTTTTCATTTGCTTCCTTTATTTTTAAAAAATAATTATATTTAAAAATAACTTATGAATTAATTATTATTTTGATAAAGTGCTACAATATAGGTATTTAAAGAATAAATTTACTTTTATAATATTATTTTGTTATATTGTAAGATTTAATATTTTACTACTTAAATAACTTTATAAATAAATCATATTTAGTTATTTTAGACATATAGATTGTATTTTGTCAATAATAATCTATTTTTATAATGAAATAATCATTAATTATAAAGAAATAAATGAAAGTTATAATTGAATTGGTATGGTTATGCTTTTACAAAGAAATTTGGGTTTGAAAAAGTCTTAACAAATAATAAAGATAAATATTTTTTTGGAAATAAAAAATATGGGAATATGCATATAAAATTGTAATTAGATAGTTAAAAATACATAAAAATAGAAATTTAAAGCTAAATATTAATATATAAATATTATTTAATATAAGTATATGTTCATATTGAATATACTATTCAAATAATATTCTAGGAGTCATAGTGATTAATAAGTTAAAAGAAATAACATATTTGACAATAAAAGATTTGAAAAAACAATCAATTATTCTCCCTGGAAAATACTCTAAGATTTTTGAAAACTATGCAAAAAAGTTAAAAGTAAATCTAGATGATGAAAAGGTTATTTTAAAGGACTTACAAGAAGATACAGAATATGTTGATAAAATTGTGAGACAAACAAATGAAAATTTAATTGTTTTACAAGAGTCAACTAAAAATGCAAAAAAAGCAATTCAAAATAAAGATGAAGAATCTTTAAGTAATATAAATAACGAATTAGAAGAAATGCAAAAGCAAATAAAATTTTTACAAAAAGAACTTTTCTCTGATCCTTTAACAGGTGCTTATAATAGAAAATGGTTTTCAGATTACTATTTAGAAGATGGCTTATTTAAAAATGATGGTTTTATAGCCTTTTTAGATTTAAATAAATTTAAATTTATCAATGACAACTATGGACATGTTGTAGGTGATCAGATTTTAAAATATTTAGTTGAATTTTTACAAAAAGAGTTAGGTAATCCTGCTGTAGATATTTTAAGGTATGCTGGAGATGAGTTTATTGTATTGTTTAACAAGGAGAAATCTACAATTTTAAACCCTGATAAAAAAATGAAAGAAGTCCAAGAAAAACTTTCAACATTAGTTCTTAGCTCTTCAAAAATCGAAAAACTTCAATTTTCTTTTTCTTATGGGATTACAGCTTTTAAAAAAGAAAATAATATTGATGATATATTAGTTATTGTTGATAAATTAATGTATAAGAATAAAGAAGAGAATAGATAGAAAGTAAAACTAAAGATATACTTTAGTTTTATTTGTCGTCAAAGTTTCCTATAATCTCTTTAGCTTTTTGTAAAGCTTTATCACTAGAATCCTTATCAAATGTTAAAGCAACTGCCATTCTTCTTCCCACATGACTTTGAGGCTTTCCAAATACTCTTATAATCGAATCTTTTGTAAATGATTGTTCAAAAATATCAATTTGAGGATTAAAGGTATCATTTCTAGCTTTATATGCAGCACTTGCACCTGCTCCATAATCAATATAATCTAAAGGAAGTCCTAATACTGCTCGTACATGAAGTGCAAATTCACTAGCAGATTGAGTAATCATAGTAACCATTCCTGTATCATGTGGTCTTGGACTTACTTCTGAAAAGTATACTTCATCACCTTTTACAAACATCTCAACACCAAAAATACCACGACCACCTAAACCATCAGTAACAGTTTTAGCAATATCTTGTGCTTTTGTTTTTGCTTCATCACTCATGTTCATAGGTTGCCATGAAAAGATAAAATCTCCATCTTGTTGTATATGTCCAATTGGTTCACAAAATACTGTTTGTTTTTCATTTCGCACAGTAAGCATTGTAATTTCATAATCAAAAGTAATAAACTCTTCAACAATTAATTCACTAGCATCACCTCTAGCTTCTTTAGCTATTTCCCAAGATTTTTCTAAGTCATTTGCACTTTTTGCAATACTTTGTCCATGACCTGAAGAACTCATAACAGGTTTAATTACACAAGGAAAGCCCATTTTTTCTGCTGCTATTTGTAATCCTTCAAAAGTACTTACAAATTCGTATCCACCTGTTTTTACTCCTAAATCAACTGCTGCAAATTCTCTAATATTTTTTCTATTCATAGTTTTATTTACTGCATCTGCATTTGGAATTACGTGAAAACCTTCTTCTTCTGCTGTAAAAAGTGCTTGAATATTAATAGCTTCAACTTCAGGCAAGATAAAGTTAGGTTTTTCTCTTCTAATTACATCTAAAATCTCTTCTTTATTTTTCATATTAATAGTGTAAGATTTATTTGCTACTAACTGTGCTGGTGCATTGTTATAACTATCAACTGCAATTGTTTCAATTCCAAGTCTTTGTGCTTCTATTACAACTTCTTTTCCAAGCTCTCCACTTCCTAAAAGCATTATTTTAATAGAGTCGGATTTTAAAGGTGCCGTGAAATTCATATTTTTTCCTTTTGATTAAATTAAATTTATTTTTTTATTTCTTGATAAAATTTTTTATCATATGTTTCAAGTTTATTTTTCTTAATTACTATTTTTAAAATTGATAAATACTCTTCTCCTATACCTGAATAATTTAACATAGTTTGTGATAATGCTAAACCACTTAATTCTTTATTTGCTATTCTCATTTTGTATCTTTCTTTGTGAAAAGATTTATATGCTTTATTTCTATTTAAATTTAGCATATAAGCACTAATAGATGCTTGCAAAGTTTTGAAAATTCTAATAAAATGTTTATCTTCATCCTTCCTTTGTTCTGGAATCATTCCAATTTCAGAATTATAAGTCCAATGTCCAAATATATTATTAGCTTCTTTTATAAATCTACTTTTACCCCATCCACTTTCTACAGCAGCTTGAGCTAAACTCATAGAAGGGGGAATAATATCTATTTTTTTCATATAAGAAGTCAAGTCAAAAAGTTTTTTTATTCTATACTTTTTTTTGAGTTTTAGAAGTCTTAAAAATTCTTCTGAGTTAGCATTTATATTTAGTAGATTTGAATTTAGCATTGTTTTTACAAAAGTTCTTTCTTCTAAAATTTTGTTGTTTTCATTTTTAATCATTTTATAAAGATATTTAAAGAAATAAGATTTTGTTTCTTTAATATTTTTTATTTGATAAAATTCTTCTGGCATACCTTTTGCAAAAAGGTTTGTAGCGAATATTATAAAAACAGATAAAAAAATTTTAGATAGTTTCATAACTATTTACCTATTTATAGTAAAAACATTTTTTACCGCACCTTTAAAATAAATAGTATTATCAACTAAACTTAAACTTAATTCTTCTTGGCTTTTTGGATAAACAAAAGTTTTATTAGAAACTAGATTTAAATTGTTTGCTCTTAAAAAACAAGCAGCCATTCCTGTTCCACAAGCTAATGTCTCACCCTCAACACCTCTTTCATAAGTTCGGACTTTTAAAACTTTTCCCTCTTTGCCGTCTTCTATTTTTGCAAAGTTAACATTTGCATTATGTTCATATCTCATTTTAGCACTTAAATCATGGTCATATTTTTCTAAGTCATCTACTATTGTTACTAAGTGAGGAACGCCTGTATCTACTAAGTACCAAGTGAATCCTTCTTGTTCAAACTCTTCTTTTATAACAATTGGAGCTGTTAACTCAGTTTCAACAATATCATCTTCAACTATAGATTTTATAAGTCCTGCACCTGTTAAAAACTTCATAGAATTTGGAGCTAAACCATTTTTATATGCATAATGTGCACAAGCTCTTGTTCCATTTCCACACATTGAAGCATCACTTCCATCACTATTGTAAAATAACCATTCAAAATCTGCTTTTTCATTTGGAACTAATACTATTAAACCATCAGCTCCAATTCCTTCTGTTCTATTACAAAGTTCTATTGCTTCTTTTGAATAGTCTTTTTTAATAAAGGTATGGAAAATAACAAAGTCGTTTCCACTTGCACTATATTTAGTATATGTCATATAATTTCTCCTATAATTCTTTGCACTTCTTTTTCTAAATGTTCTAAATCTTTTGAATTATCTATTAAGATATCCGCTAAACTCTTTTTTTCTTCAATATCCATTTGATTAGATATTTTTAATTTGGCTTCATTTTCATCAATATTATCTCTTATCATTAGTCTTTGAATTTGAATATCATTTGGTGTATAAACTACTAATGATTTTGGTATTGGATAACGCATTTTTTCAAAAAACAAAGGGATATCAACAAAATATTTCTTATTTTGTTTTTCTAATATTTTCGACTCTTTTATAACCTCTTCTTTTATAAGTGGATGAAGTAAAGCCTCTAATTTTAGTTTATTATCTTCATTTGAAAAGATAATCTTACCTAACTCTTTTCTTATAACTTTTCCATTTTCAACATACTGTTCTCCAAACATAGAAGCTATTTTGTGAGCATTTTCATCTAATAACTTATGTGCTATTTTGTCTGCATCAATAATTGAAAAGCCATGAAGTTTCAAAAGCTTACAAACTGTACTTTTTCCTGTCGAAATTCCACCTGTTAAGGCGATTGCGTTTTTAAATAAATCCTTGTTCATGTAAAAAGTTTACAATAATAATGATTTATTTAAAATTTAATAGAAGTTTTATCTTTATATTTCATTGTATATAATCCTTAATATTTATAAACATTTTGATATAATTGCCAAAATATTTTAAATTAATCAAAGACAATAAAAAAGGTGAATAATGAGCACAGTTAGTTACAAAGACGCAGGCGTTGATATCGATGCTGGGAATCAGTTTGTAGAAAATATTAAACCTCTTGTAAAATCAACAATGATACCAGGTGTATTAGGTGGAATTGGTTCTTTCGCAGGAGCTTTTGAATTACCTACTGGATATAAACAACCTGTTATTCTTTCAGGAACTGATGGAGTTGGTACAAAACTTAAGTTAGCAATTGATTCTAAAAAGTTTGATACAGTTGGAATTGACTTAGTTGCTATGTGTACAAATGATTTATTATGTAACTTTGGTGAACCATTATTCTTCTTAGATTATTATGCAACTGCAAAATTAGAAGTTGAAGAAGCTACAGATGTTGTAAAAGGTATTGCNGANGGTTGTNTNAGATCTGAGTGTGCANTNGTTGGTGGTGAAACTGCTGAAATGCCTGGNATGTATAAAGAGGGTGATTTTGATTTAGCTGGTTTTTGTGTTGGAATTGCAGAAAAAGAAGAGTTAAATAGAATTGAAAGAATTGCTGCAGGTGATACTTTAATTGCATTACCATCTTCTGGTATTCACTCAAATGGTTTTTCATTAGTTAGAAAACTATTATTAGATAAATTAGGTATGTCACTTGATGATGATTTCCAAGGAAAACCTTTAAAAGATGTATTATTAGAACCAACTAGAATTTATGTAAAAGAGTTCAAAGCTAATAAAGATAATATTAATGCATTAGCACATATTACTGGTGGTGGAATTACTGAAAACTTACCAAGAGTTTTACCTGATAATTTAAAAGCAGTTGTAAAAAGAGACTCTGTTAGAGTTTTACCTATTTTTGAATTTATGGGTGAGCATGTAGAATTAGAAGAAATGTATAGAACATTTAATATGGGTGTTGGTATGGTTTTAGTTGTAAATCCTGCTAATGTTGATGCAGTACTTGCTAATACTGATGGTTATGTTATTGGTGAAATTGCAGCTGGAGAAAAAGGTGTTGAGTTTATCTAATAAACTTTTACATTTTTCATTTAATAAAAAAGGCTAAGCTCAAAAGAGCTTAGCCTTTTTTATATCTCAATCTGTTTTATTTTTATAATACTTTAAAATCTCAACAACTTTAGAAGCATATCCCCATTCATTATCGTACCAAAGTAGAAGTTTAATCATTTTATTATTTTTAACATCTGTATATCTATGATCTATGATAGTAGTTTTATTCTCTTTTTTAAAGTCACTTGAAACTAAAGGTTCATAATTATTTAACATAATAGGAAACTTTTGATTTTTTTCATACTCTTCAAAGATATTTATTATCTCTTCTTTTGTAGATGATTCTTCTGTAAATAAAGTAACATTAATAGCACCCACAGTATCAGTTGGAACTCTTAAAGAACTAGAGGAAATTAAATCTGAATTGATATTAGGAAGAATATATGAGCAAGCTTCAATTGTAGTTGTTTTATTTGGGATAATATTTTGAGTAGAAGATCGTCCAAACTCAAAGTTACACTCAACATCTCTAGTAGGACTTCCTACAAAGCTTCCATCTAAAACTCTTTGATGATTTAATAATGGATGAATAGTTACAATATCTCCACAAAAAATCCCTTTTTCTTCTTTTAAAAGATTTAAAGCAGGAAGTAGTGCTGTTGCATTACATGAACTTGTTGAGATGATTTTATGAATTTTTTTGTCAAGTTGTTTTTCATTTACTCCCAATATTAGGTTTATATCTGCATTTGAATTTGGATGTGTTAAAAAAACTGCATCAACATCAAGGTTTTGTAAAATATTCTTATCTTCTTTTTTTCCACTTGCATCAATTATAATATCAATATTGCTGAGGTTTATATCTTTTAAACAAGAGTGCTTTAATATTTTTATTTTTGAAGAGCTGTTTTGTATATAATTATTGTCTATAATTTTGAATTTATTTTCAATATTTCCGTAAGTTGAATCATGGTTTATTGAATAAACAATATTTTTAATATAAGGATTTATTTCATTTATTGAAACTATTTCAAAGGTATCATTTTTATCTAACAATCGTAAAATGATCTTTCCAATACGTCCAACACCATTTAATAATATTCTTTTTTTCATATATAGCTACCTATTTTAATACAAAATTTTTGAAATTGTACCATTTATCTTATTATCTTTGATATAGTTATTTACAATAAATATAAAGGAAATTGAAAACATTGAATAAAACACAAATAAGTTGCAGTTTATATGACCATATTGAAATAGTATGTTTATACAAATATAAAATTGAAATACATACTATTAAAGAAGAAACTTTTAGAGGAATTGCAGTTGATACAAAATTAAATGATGCAAGAGAAGAGTGTGTAGTCATTACAAGTGAAAATATTAATAAACTTATTATATTAGAAAACATTAAAAAGTTAAAAGTACTTACTCAAAATGCTAAATTTAGTGAAATCAATTTTAAATAGTTTATTCTTCTTCCATCTCAATAAATAAAAAGTGAGAATTGCTAAGAGCTTCGATATTTAGCATACTCTCATTTGTGATTTCTAAAGCATCACCATGCTTTAAATCAATTGTATTAACTTTTGATGAACCTTCGATTTGTACAAAATATACTTGCCTATTTTCATTTATTTTATACTCCAGTTCTTTATTTTTCTCAAGTTTTGAAGTATAAATATTTATATCCTGATAGATTTTTATTTTAGCATTTCCTTTTTGTGAAGAAACGATATTCAAAAGTTTATTCTCTTTTTCTTTTTCTTTAAATCTATATGAACCATAAAGTTTTGGAAGTGAAGTAGTAGGTGGAATTATCCAAATTTGAAGAAGTCTTAAATCTTGCGAATTATGAATATTATGCTCACTATGATAAATTCCATCTCCAGCACTTAAATATTGAACCTCACCTTTCTTTAAAGTTTCACTATTCCCCATAGAATCTTTATGTGTAATTTCACCATGTACAACATAAGAAATAATTTCCATATTAGAATGAGGGTGTGTGTCAAAGCCTGAATTAGGATGAATAATATCATCATTAAGTACTCTTAAAACACCAAAGTTTATATTTTCTGGATTTCTGTATTCAGCAAATGAGAAATGAAACCTTGACTCTAACCATCCAAGATTTGATGTTCCCATTTTTTCTTTAGGTAATTTTATTATCATTGTTATGTTCTTTTAGTTGTTGACATAAAAAGAGCAGCTAAGATTAAAAAAGAACCAGTAATTCTATTTTGAATTTTCATAGCTTTTGTATCTTTTATTAAAAATTTTAGCTTTGATGCCATAGAAGAATAGCCAGTCATAACAATAACATCAATAATAACAAGTGTTAGAGAAATGATTAATAATTGATACCAAATAGATTCATTTGGATTTAAAAACTGAGGAATAAAAGCAACAAGAAAAACTGTTGCTTTTGGATTTGTTAGATTTATTAAAGTTGCAGTTATAAAAGCTTTTTTTGCACTATAAGTTTTTATTCTATGGGCTTCTTCAACCATTTCAACTTTCTCAAATATTTTACTAAGTCCCATATATACTAAATATGCGACACCAATCCATTTGATAATATTAAAAATTAGCACAGATTTTGCAATTAGGGCACCTAAGCCAATTACTACAATAAAAGTTTGAATTAAAAGACCAGCTTGAAGACCAAAAATTGCAGCGTAAGATTTTTTAAGACCATAATTAATTCCATAATTCATAGATACAACTGCACCAGCTCCTGGGGAGATTGAAATAGCAATAGTTGCAAGTAATAAAGTAAGCCAAGTATTTAAATCCATAATATTTCCTAGTAGTTTATATATTAAAAGATATCAAAAAAATACTTAACCTCTTCATAATAAAAACTTGGATAAAATAATACGTTTTGCTATAAAGAATGAAATAAGGAAACAATATGTTATTAACTCCAGGACCTACTCCTGTACCAGAATTTGTAAGAAAGGCAATGGCTGATATTACAATTCATC
>NYWO01000001.1 GCA_002685075.1 Arcobacter sp. | reverse complement strand
TGGTCCATATAGATTTGTAGGCATTACAGATATAAAGTTTGTACCATATTGTAAGTTATATGATTCACACATTTTTATACCAGCTATTTTTGAAATAGCGTATGGTTCATTTGTGTATTCTAGTGGAGATGTTAATAAACAATCTTCAGGCATTGGTTGTGGTGCCATTTTAGGATAGATACAAGTAGATCCTAAAAACAGAAGTTTTTTAACTTCATATTTATAGGCATTATGAATTACATTATTTTGAATTTGAAGGTTTTCATATATAAAATCAGCTCTATATGTATTATTTGCAACAATACCACCAACCTTTGCAGCTGCTAATATTACATATTCTGGTTTTTCTAGTTTAAAAAACTCTTCAACTTCATTTTGATTTACTAAGTCTAGTTCTTTATGTGTTCTATAAACCAGATTTGTATAACCTTTTGCTCTTAAGTTTTTAACTATTGCCGAACCAACTAAACCTCTGTGGCCTGCTATATATATTTTAGAATTTTTATTCATTTGTTTATCTTTTCATTATTAACTTTGCTTGCATAGTCTACTGAACTATGGAATATTCTTATTATCAATATCTCTTTTTCTTTATTTAAAACTTTATATATAATAATATGACTTTCATGTACTATTATTCTACAATCTCTTTTGATAAGTTTATTTTTACACTCTATACCCATATATGGATTAGATCTTAGCAATTCAATTTTTTCTTCATATCTTACTAAATAATCCAAAGCATTTATTTTACTTGTAGAAGCTATATAATCAATAGCTTCTACAATATCAACATATGCTTTATTAGAATACTTAATATTATGCATATTTTCTTTTTATATCTTTTATAATCTCATTATGGGATTTATTACTTATTCCAGAATTGATTCCTTTGTCTATTTCTGATTCTAAATATGACAAATCATCTTTTACAACTTTATTTTCAACTATTTCAATATCATTTTTTGGTAAATTATTTAAAAAATAGATTACCTTATCAAAAACATCATCTTGTATATTCAATTTTAAAGTATGCATTATAATTCCTTATGATTTTTTCTTATTATAACAAAATTACTCAAAATAACTCAAAGTTTTATATCCACCATCTTGAAGGTAAACATCTTTTGTCATTAGTTTAAGATCTGATTGCATCATATCATCTACTAATTCTTTTAATTGATATTCTCTATTCCATCCAAGTTTTGTTTCTGCTTTTGTAGGATCACCTAAAAGTAAATCAACTTCTGTTGGTCTAAAGTATTTTGGATCTACTGATACTACATTAGATCCTATTTCTACTTGGTATTCAGGATTTGAACAAGATACTACATATGCTTTTTCATCAACACCCGTACCTTTAAATTCTAGTTCAATACCAGCGTATTTAAATGCCATAGTTACAAAGTCTCTTACAGTTGTAGTTTGTCCAGTAGCAATTACCCAATCTTCTGGTTCATCAGCTTGTAAAATCATCCACATCATTCTTACATAATCTTTTGCATGTCCCCAGTCTCTTTTTGCATCAAGGTTACCTAAGTAAAGTTTATCTTGAAGTCCAAGTGCGATTTTAGAAGCTGCTCTAGTAATTTTTCTAGTTACGAAAGTTTCACCTCTTACTGGTGATTCATGGTTAAATAAAATACCATTACAAGCATACATACCATATGCTTCTCTATAGTTTACAGTAATCCAGTATGCGTACATCTTTGCAACTGCATAAGGAGATCTTGGATAAAAAGGAGTAGTTTCACTTTGAGGAGTTTCTTGTACTTTTCCATAAAGCTCAGAAGTAGATGCTTGGTATATTCTAGTTTTATTAGTAAGTCCTAATAATTTAACCGCTTCAAGAATTCTAAGTGTTCCTGTTCCATCAGCATTAGCAACATATTCAGGAGTTTCAAATGACACAGCAACATGACTCATGGCAGCTAAGTTATAGATTTCATCAGGTTGANNTTCTTGNATAATTCTAGTTAAGTTCATAGAATCAGTCATATCNCCAAAATGTAAAATAAGGTTTCTATTTTCTACATGTGGATCTTGGTAAAGGTGATCTATTCTATCTGTATTAAATAGTGATGATCTTCTTTTTACTCCATGAACTATATAACCTTTTTTTAGTAAGAACTCAGCAAGATATGATCCATCTTGTCCTGTGATTCCTGTAATTAGGGCTACTTTTTGCTCTTTGTTTTCTGCCATTTGTTTTTCCTTTTTATATTTAGTTGTTTATTTAGTTTTATATTTTATTAAAATAAATTAATATTATCTCTTAAAATCATCATCAACTCTTACAATGTCATCTTCACCAGTATACTCACCTACTTGTGCTTCTATTAAAATCACTGGAATTTTCCCTTCATTTTCTAATCTATGAAGTTCTCCCATTTTGATATATGTTGATTCATTTGGTCTTACATATCTTTTTTCAGTTCCTACAGTAACTGTTGCAGTTCCTGATACTACTATCCAGTGTTCATTTCTATGGTAGTGTTTTTGTAAAGATAATCTTTTACCTGGTTTTACTTCTATTCTTTTTACTTTATAGCCTTCTTGTTCTTCTAGAACTGTATATGTTCCCCAAGGTCTATGTCCTGTTAGATGAATATTATGTAGTTGTGTAGTTTCTCTCACCTTTGCAACTACTTGTTTTACTTTTTGAGAGCTTCCTTTTTTAGAGATTAGAAGGGCATCTCCTGTATCTACTATAATAGTATCTTCTATATCTACAGTTGCTATTTTTCTTTCATTTCCATAGATTAGATTATTCTTAGAATCTATTCCTATATGATTATCATTTTTTGTATTACCATTTTCATCTTTTGGTAGTTCTTCATATAGTGCATCAAAGCTTCCTACATCAGACCAAGCAATATTTGATGGTATTACTTTTACTTTTGTAGATTTTTCCATAACAGCATAATCTATACTATCTTCTGGAATATTACTCATATCTTCATGAGTGATTCTAACAATTGTTTCTTTATTAGCATTATCATATGCTAATTTAGAAGTTTCATATATTTTTGGAGAATGAGTTTTTAGTTCATCTAGAAATACTCCAGCTTTAAAACAGAACATACCAGAATTCCAGTAGTAGTTTCCTAGCTTTACATATTCTTCTGCAGTTTCTTTATTTGGTTTTTCATGAAAGGCTTTTACATCTCTGCCACTAAATGGCGATGCCCCCGATGCTAAAGCATGAGTGGGGTATAGGCCACTTGCTTCTATATAACCAAATCCAGTTTCTGCAAACTGTGGTGTAATACCAAAAGTTACAAGATTATCTTCACTTGCTAACTCTTTTGCTTGAGTTAATACTTTTGCATACTCTTCTTCATCTTTTATAAGGTGATCAGATGGAGTTACAAGAACTATTTCATCATATGGAAGATCTAGACAAGCTAAAGCAATTGCAGGAGCTGTATTTCTTCCTACAGGTTCAAGAAGATATTTATTATTAGTTTTTCCTAAAACTTCTAATTGATCTAAGGCTAAGAAGTATTGTTCAGCATTTGAAACTATATATTGTGTATTACAGTTTTTTGAGTTTCTATTTACTGTTAATTGGAATAATGACTGCTTTTTATCTTCAGAAGTAAAAAGCTTTACAAATTGTTTTGGCATTAGTGTTCTACTTATTGGCCACAGTCTAGTACCTGAGCCTCCACATAAGATTATATTTGTCATTTTCTATATGCCTTTTTTATTTATTACGTTTATATGGAGTTATATAATTTTTTATCTTAGTGTTAATAACATTATCTGATTTAAAATAACTTTTATTTTATCGTATTAAAACTTTAAAGATATTAAAATAATTATTTTATAATAAGAAACCTAGATCTTATCTAGTTTTCCTTGTACGTATATTCTTACGTCTTCATAATTGATTGTTTCTTTAAAATCATTAAACTTTGCACCAGAGGCATTTACATGTCCACCACCTTTTGCTAGTTTTTCAGCCATTAAAGATACATCTACTTTTCCATCTGCTCTAAAGCTTGAGTTTCCTTTTCTTCCTACATCTATAAAAAAGTCAAAATCAGGATTTGCTTTTAAGAAGGCATTTGCAGGTATTGAGATAGAACCTAAACAGTATGTTAAAAGTCCTTTATGACCTTTGTATGTAACTGTAAGTTGCTCTTTTATGTCTGCTAGTGATTTAACTAAATATTTTGCAGATAAGTTATCTAAAGTATCATCTTTATCATCTAGTTTTAAAAAATCTTTTTTCATGCTATGTAAGTTGTTATCTAGTAGTATATTTCCATCTTTTTGGCTTAAGTATTTGCATGACTCTTTTAGTAAATGAATTCTATACTCTCTATTTAAATCAGAGAAAAGTATATTATTCACTTCTCTTGCTTTTGAAACCATCATTAGTAAAACTTTTCCAAATTCAAAGTTTTTAATTTCATAATCTAGCCAAATATCAACTGCATTTATAGCATCAACCAAAGGAGCTAACCAAGTTTTTTCTTCTTTAAAAGCATCAAACTCTTTACTCATATAATCATAAACTATTTTTGTAGCACATCTTGAAATATCTAAAAAATACCAATCATAAATATCAGCACTTTTTTGTCCTGTTGCATGATGATCTAAAACTTGAAGTTTAATATTAAAGCCACTATCATTTAAAATATTTATATTTCTATCTAAATCTTTTGACTCTTGAGGTGTTAGGTTTAAATCAGAGATTAAAAAGAAGATTTTTTCTTCTTTAAACTCTTTAATTTGTCCTAAAACTTTTTTGACAGTTAATTTTACTTCATTTCCATAATTTGCATTATAAAAAAAACCTTTTTTAAACTGTTCATTTAAAAGCATCTGCTTTGTAAGTAATTGACATCCATATCCGTCTAAATCTGTATGTGAAATATGGAATAACATCATGAAGCAATATCTTTAAGTGTTAAATCCTCTAAAAATCCATTAATTTTTGATTGTAAATTATTTAGTAAAGGCCAAATTGTACATAAATTTCCTACTTGACTTGGGCAATCATTTACAGAAGGTGAGCATTCAAAAACTGAAGGCATTTTTTCTTCTGCTGCTGATGTAATTTCTAATATTGTTATTTGATCATATGATTTTTTTAGTGCAAAGCCACCGTTTACACCTCTATGAGATATTACTATTTGCTTCTTTGCTAGGTTTTGCATAATTTTTGCTAAAAATGATTTTGATATATTTAATTCTTTTGATAATTCATCGACGTTCTTTGGTTCAGTGCTTCTTGCAATTGAAATCAAAGAAAGAAGTGCATATTCACTCTTTTTTGTTAATAACATTTATATCCTAACATATTTTATTGATTGTATTTTACAAGAAACAATATTAAGATTTAATTTTTGAGTAAAAAAAAAAGGCTTACAGTATAACTGCAAGCCTTTTTTATAGAATAAAAAACTAAAATTATTTAGCTCTGATTCCTAATGAAGCAACTAATTCAGTAAATCCTGCAAAGTCAGTTCTTCTTAAATATTTTAATAATCTTTTTCTTTTTCCAACCATTTTTAAAAGACCTAATCTTGATGAGTGGTCTTGTTTAAATGTTTTTAAGTGCTCAGTTAATACTGAAATTTGCTTAGTTAATAAAGCAATTTGTACTTGTGCTGAACCTGTATCACCATCTTTTTTTGCGTATTTTGCAACAATCTCTGCTTTTAAATCCTGATCTAAAGCCATCTTGACCTCCTAATAGGTATATGTAATTTCACTTAGTTTTTTTATAAGTGTCGCGAATTATATTCAAAAGAATATTAATAACTCTTTAAAAAGTATATAAATTTTAAATCTTATGCTATACTGTTTAATCTAATACAAAGAAAAGGAGATTTATATGACACCTGAACTATTGAATAATCCTAACAATACAAACTTTAACTTAAGAGAGTTTAAAAAAGATGGAGATGAAGACAATAATATGCCTTCTTTTATAGATAAGTATTGTTAAATACTCTTTCTATAAATCATCCTCCAGTTTCATAAAATGCTCTAGTTGAAATTTCGCCATCATCTTGAGTAGACCATTTGTTTTTTTCAGGTTTATCTGCAAGTACTTTTTTCAAAATTGCTGTTGCTTCATCAATGTTATTGTTTCTAACAGCATCTTTTATACTCATAGCTTCTTCAAAATATAAACAAGGGATTAAATTACCTTCAGCTGTTAATCTAATACGATTACATGCTGCACAAAAATCGTCTTTATGTGGTTCTATAATACCAAATTGATATCCATCATCTAGTTTATAGTACTGTGCAGGGGAGCTTGTATCTCTTGGAATCATTTCAAAGTTTTTGTATTTTCTTGAAACTATTTCTTTCATTTCATCAGATGTAATACCTTTAGCACCATCTTTTGCATGATTATTTTCCATAAATTCAATAAATCGTATAGTATAACCTCTCTCTTTACAGAAGTCTAAAACCTCAACAATTTCTTGGTCATTTATTCCTTTTATTGGGACACAATTAATCTTGATTTTAAGTCCAGCATCATCTGCTGCTTGAATACCTTTAAATACTGTTTTTAAAACATCTTTTTGTGCAATTTTAGCAGCAACATCAGGTCTTAAAGTATCTAAAGATATATTTATTCTTTTTAATCCAGCATCTTTTAGCTTTTGAGCAGCTCCTGGAAGTAAAAATGCGTTTGTTGTAAGAGCTAAATCAATATCATTTTTATAATCATAAATCATTTTTATAAAGCCATCTAAGTTTTCTCTTAAAAGTGGTTCTCCACCAGTAATTCTTACTTTTTTTATACCTTCATCAATTGCTACTTTAATAAATTTAAATAAATCTTCATATGAAAGTAAGTTCTCTTTTGGAACCCATGAAAAAGGTTTTTCAGGCATACAGTATTGACATCTAAAGTTACATCGTTCAGTAACTGATACTCTTAAGTAATCTACTTTTCTACCATGTCCGTCTATTAACATATTTTTTCCTTCTATTCTTAATCTAAAAGAATAATATAATCTAACTTAAAAAGGTCAAATTAATTTAACCTTTTCCATGCCTCTTCTAAACTATCTACTCTTTGTGCAAATACTAAATAAAGTGCGATATTAAACTTCGCAAGTTTAAGTATCTCTTCATCTGGATTTTTTACAATCTTTAAAGCTTCTTCAAGTGTAATATTTTCATAAGTTTTATCATATGAAATTCCAAAATCTTTTAAACAAAAAGCTACTTCTTCAATCTCACCATTTACTTCTTTCCAGTATTTTCCATCTTTAAATACTTCAGGACTTCCTTCACTAGCTTTCACTACAAGTACTTCTTTGTAGTAATCTTTAAACATGCTTAAGTATTTTTTTACATATGGTTTATGGAAAGCTGTTGTAACTCCATATTCACTTAAACCTGGGTTTAGTAACTTTTCAACTGTATTAAATACAGTTCTTAATCCTAATTCATGTCTTAAAGCAGTTAGATCACTTAATTCTTTAAGATATTCTACCCTATCAAAGAAATATATGTATTGTTTTAGGTCAAGCGAATTAAATATATCTTTTGAAGTTATTCCATTTTTTGCAGGTTGTAAAAAGTCTCCCGAGATCACTAAATTTAACTCTTTTATATCTTTGTTTTTTTCAAAAAATTCTTTTAAAATATTTTCATATAATGGAAATAAAAACGGGTTATTAGTTCTTCCATCAAATGAATAACCTAACTCTAATGAGTTTTCAATTTTTTTATGCTTTATATATTTTTTCAAAGCTTTAACAGCTGCTATTAATTCATCATTAGTTTCAAGTTTAGTTCTCCATCCAATTAAAAAAGCTCCAATTTGACTTTGAGTTACAGTATTATCCAAAATAGAAGTAAGAGCATCTATTACTTCATTTTCTTCAAGTTCTCTATTCCCTTTTGGACCAGTTCCTACTGCTTTAATATATTTTTTAAAATTCATTATTAGTACCTTTATTTATGTTTAATATACTTTTACGCAAGGATAATATAGAATTGCTTAAACAAAACAATACTGAAGGATTATGTTGACTCCCTTAAATAAAATAAACAATATAAGTTTTTTTAATACATTAACCAATCAACAAAAAGAACAAATTGCTTCAATATCAGTTGTAAAGAAATACGATAAAGACAGCATTTTATACTATGAAAGTGATACAAGCAAAAACCTTCTTTTTTTAATTTCTGGATTACTAAAAATCTTCAAATTAGATAAATTTGATAATGAAATTTTCCTTTACCATATACATGAAAATTCAATGATTTCAGAACTTACATCAATTAAACAAAATGATATTTATTGTTTTTCAAATGCTGAATTTGTTGAAGATTCTGAGATTTTGTCAATAAATTTTGAGAAATTTCATGAGTTGTTTTTATCTAAAAATATTCTAACCATGGAATTAATGGAAATATTATTAGATAAAACACACCAATTACAATGTATTTTAAATAGAGAATTAGTATTTGATGCAACAGCAAAAGTTGCATTTATGATAAATCAAGACTTAGAGATGTTCAATAAATTAAAAAGGCAAGAAGTATCTTTTATGCTACATATTCAACCAGAAACCTTATCAAGAGTTTTAAAAAAGTTATCAAGAAATCAAATAATAGAAATAGATAATAGTGATGTAAGCATAAAGGATAAAAATGCTTTAGAATATTCATTTAAGGGAGTGGGGTTATAAATATGGAAACAAATACTATAAGTAGAAAAATTAAATTAATAGGTATTTTATTTATTGTTTTAATGACAAGTATAATTTTAAGTACTATTTATTTAAATGAAAAAAATAAAAAAGACGCTCTTTTAATCAATGTTGTGGGTAAAGAAAGAATGCTAACACAAAAAATATCTAAAAATATCTTTTACTTATATCACAATAATTCTAATGCACTTTTAAATGAATTAGATTCAGCAACTATTGAGTTTATATATAATTTAAACTCTTTAAAAGATGGAAATACTTTAACGGGTATTCAAAAAGCTCCTACAGATTTAATTGCAAAGCAAATATCTAAAGTTGATATTTTATGGAATAGTTTTCATACGAATATTAAAGACTTTAGAAAGCATATTATAAATAAAAATAGTGATAATGAAACTATTTTAAAAAATATTGTTAACACAATTCATAATACAAATAATACATTATTAGAAGAAGTTGATAAATTAGTTTCTATGTATACTATTCATAGTGAGCAAAAATCTGATTATATTAGATATCTTCAATATATATTTGGTCTGATGATTATCTCACTTATGTTCTATAGCTTTTCTCAATTAAAAGCAATGGAAGATAATGTAAAAAAATTCTTTGAGTATTCAAAAAAACTTGCACAAAGTACGAATAACAATCATATAGAGCCTATTAAAATAGAAGCTGAAAAAGAGATAGTTGAAGCAAGTGATACTATAAACTGTTTTATTAGTAAGATAAACTCTGCTATGGATTATTCTTCAAGTGCAATTGAACAATCAAAAAATGCTTCAATAAAACTTGAAGAAATTACTGATGAATTTAGTAAAACAATTAGTGATTTAGAATATTCAAAACAAATTACAAGTAAACTAGATAAGACAGAAAACATCATTATTCAATCACATGAAGACCTTATAAAAACTACAAAAAAACTACAACTACTTAAAAGCGAGTTAGACAAACTTTTAGAAAGTTGTCATATAGATGATAACAAATAGTTTTTTATTAACTATTTGTTAATTTAACTCAAATTTCCTTCCATAATTGACATATATCATTTTTTTATACCCCTCTTTAGTCTAAAATTTTCCTAGTTCTTGCATTAGCAAAAGAGGAGTAGAAATATGATTAGAGAGATTACAATACTTAGACCAGAAATTGCACTAAATGATTTCTTACCAATATTTTTATCATCTTCATTTGTATTGATATTCGGACTATTTTATATAGCAATATATGTCTTGGTTAGAATAGAAAGAATAAAAAGTATATATATGCCTTTTGCGTATATGTTTTGGGCTTTACAAACATATTGTATGTATTTTGTAGCTGTTAAAATTCAAACCAACGCTTTTACATTTAAAGTGTTGATGGTAACTATGGTGTGTTATTTGATCCTTCCACATTTATATTACTACTTGAATATTAGAAGTGAAGAAAGATACGAAAAATAAAACAAGGAGGATAAAGTGTCAAAAAAAGTTGTTTCAGTTTGGACGAGTATACCTTTTTGGAGAAGATCTGCAGGATGGGTTACAGGTTTTGCTTCAATACTATTAGTTTGGCTTACATTTGATTCAATGAGTCAAATTACAATGGGTACAGACGCTGACTTAAAAGCTGGTGTTACAAAAAGAGTACCAGCACCTACAGTAATTAATTATAAAATTACTTACGAAATGGACACAAGAAGAGGTCATGAGGTGCCAGTTATTGGTGAAAAAGAGAAATTCTTTGGAAGAGATGACTGGAGCGAAGAAGAAGCTGCAGAGTTACTTCATTTAGGAAAATTAGGAAGTCAAGCTAAGAACTGTATGAATTGTCATACATTATTAGGAAATGGTGCATATTACGCTCCAGATTTAACTAAAGCTTGGTTAGATCCTGCGTGGGGAGAAAATGGACCTTATTTAGGTATGACAAATTCAACTACAAAAGAAGAAGCGATGTCTAAGTTTTTACAAGATCCTTCACAGTATCCAACTCATGAGAGAATGATGCCAGATCTTAATATTACAGAAAAAGAAGCTATGGGTCTTGTAGCATTCTTAAAACATATGTCTTCAATTGACACAAATGGTTTCCCAAGAAACTTTGCTAGAATGTCAACTGATGGTGTAACAGGAGCGATTCATGGAAAATAATTTAAAATTTGAATCTCAAAAATTAGCAATTAACTATTTTGTTGTTGCTGCTATTTTATTTGGTGCTCAATTAGTAATGGGTCTTATTGCAGCTGTTCAGTTCTTATATCCAAGTTTTCTTTTTGAAATCTTTGATTTTTCTGTTGCTAGAATGGTTCATATTAATGCACTAGTTGTATGGATGTTATATGCAATGATTGGTTCAGTTTACTATTTATTACCAGAAGAAACAGGTATTGAGACAGTTGGAATTAAGTTTGCAAAATTAGGGTTTTATATTTTAACAGCTGCAGTTACTGTTGTTGTTTTAGTATATATTTTAGTTCAAATTGGACCTGCAACTGAAGCTACTATTTGGTTTATTAACGAAGGTAGAGAATATATCGAAGCGCCAAGATGGGCTGATATTGGTATTGTTGTTGTTGTTTTAGTATTTGTTTTCAATCTTTTTGCAACTGCTTTAAAAGGTAGACAAACAGGTATTGTAACTGTTCTTATGGCAGATGTTTTAGCACTTGCTGGACTTTATTTAGCTGGTATGTTCTGGACTGATAATATTTCTGTTGACCAATACTGGTGGTGGTGGGTAATTCACTTATGGGTTGAAGCAACTTGGGAAGTATTTGTTGGTTGTTTATTATCTTATGGATTAATCAAAATCATTGGTGCTAGAAGAGAAGTAGTTGAAATGTGGTTATGGATTGAAGTATCTATGCTATTTGGTTCAGGTATTTTAGGTCTTGGTCATCACTATTTCTGGATTGGTACTCCTGAGTACTGGTGGGAAATTGGAGCTTTATTCTCTGCTCTTGAACCTGTTCCTTTAGTAGCTATGTTTGTTCACGTTATTTATGACTGGGGAAAAGAAACTGGAATTAAAGAAGGTTCTCAATCTGGTGAAAAAGTAATGAATAATGCACCTGCATTTTCATGGTTTGTTGCTAATGCATTTGGTAACTTCTTAGGAGCTGGTGTTTGGGGATTCTTCCACACATTACCACAAGTAAATATTTATACACACGGTACGCAGTTTACATCTGCACATGGTCACTTAGCATTCTTTGGAGCTTATGCAACTATTTTAATAGGTATGTTCTATATGGGTGTTCAAGGTAAAAATGGTATCAAAGTTATGAAATCAACTTTTGATAGTAAAATGGCACTTTTCCTTATTATCCTTGGAGTAATGGGAATGACAGTTTCATTAACAATTGCTGGATATGGTCAAGTATTAGTTGAACGTGCTCAAATGGGTGCTACTTGGGAAGGATTCTTTGTTTCTCAAGATATGGTTTGGTTTGTTCAAGGTCTAGGTTGGAGATTAGCAACTGGAGTTATGACATTCATTGGATTTATATATTTAGTTAAAGATTTATTAACTACTTCTAAAAATCCTATTCACGAAAGATAAGGAGTTTATTATGTGGGAACCAATAACAGATTTGGTACCTAGTTTTTTTGCAACATTAAACCAAGGGCCTTTAACATTAACACTTTTTCTTCATACATTTATTGTACTTCCAATGTTTTGGATTTACAAATCTGAAAAGAAAAGATTAGAAGAAGAAGCAGAATTAGAAGATTAGAAAATGAGGGGAAGTCGTGTTCCCCTCAAAGTTAAGTTTATAAGAAAACTCGCCCAAAATATAGCTGATTTTAAATAAAAAGCTACTATTGAAGGCCTCACAATTAATTATGATGAAATAATTAAAAAGGGAGAAATTATGAAATTAGGTAAAGTTTTAAGTTTAGCAGCATGTTCAGTTGTAACTGCAGGTTCTTTATTTGCAGGTACGTCAGATATGAATTTTCCAGAAGTTTATGAAAAAGAGTGTCAAGGATGTCATGGACCAATTCACCAAGGTGGTGTTGGATCTGATTTAAGACCAGGTGCTTTAAAAAAACAAGAAAGACACGTATTAAGAGATGCAATTTTAAATGGTATTTCAAATACAGCAATGCCTCAATGGGATCATTCATTTTCTAAAGATGATGCTGATGGTATGGTTGATTGGTTAATGGATTGGAAAGATAATACTAATTATAAATTAGATTTTGACCAAATTCACTCTACTTGGACTAAATTAGCAGATAGAGAAGAATTAGCTAAAAAATATACAAAATCAGCAGATACTGAATCTGTACTTGATATTACTTTTGCAACTGAAAGAGATGCATCTTTAGTTGACTTTATTGACTCAACTAATGGAAAAGTATTATCTAGACATAAAGCTGGATTTGCAGTTCATGTAACAGTTACAAATAAGAAAAATCCAAGATATGCATACTCAATCTCTAGATCTGGTAGATTAACTATGTTTGATATCGCAGCACCTGGTCAACCTGCCCTTGCTTCTGTTCAAGTTGGTTTTGAATCAAGAGGATTAGCAGTATCTCCAGATGGTAAATATGTAATTGCTGGAAATTATACTCCAGGTGGAGCAGTTTTATGTGATGCTATGACTTTAGAACCTTTAAAAGCCTATGATACTTCTGCCGTTATTAACATGAAAGGTCAAATTGAAGCCTCAAGAGTTGCATCTTTAGCTGATACTCCTTATGGTCCTTACTTTGCAATGGCATTAAAAGATGCAGGTAGAGTATATATTATTGATTACTCAAAACCTGATTTCCCAATTGTTGGAGATGTTCCAAATATTGGTGAAGTATTACATGATGCATTCTTAAATGAAGATGAAGGTGAAGACTTTGGTAGATATTACATGATTGCTTCTCAAGGAAGTGATGTAATGGGTATCGTTGATTACAAAGAGAAAAATTTAGCTGCAAAAGTTTACACAGGTAAAAAATCTAAACCACATCCAGGTCAAGGATCTTCATGGTTTAATAAAAAAATGGGTAAACAATTACATGCAACAGTTACTATGAACCAAGGTTCAGTAGTTATTTGGGATTCTAATTGGGAAATTGTTAAAAAAGTTAAAACTTCAGGTGGTGGATTATTCATCGGAACTGCACCTCATACTCCTTACCTTTGGGCAGATACAGTTCTTGGTAAACCAGCAACTTATAATGAAGTTTACTTAATTAACAAAGAAACATTAAAAACTGACAAAATTGTAAAAGTTGGTAAAAAAGAAGGTCAATTAATTGATGCTAAAACTTCTAAAGTATTACAAACTTGGGATGCAACTCAGTATAAAACTGTAACATTCCCTGAATCTAAACCACAAATTGGTAGAGATAAAATTGTTGAATATACTTCAAAAGTTGGAGAGAAAGTTAAAGAACCAGTACAACCTAGATTACTTCATGCAGAACCTGCAAACCATGGTAAATGGACTATGATTTCTGAGTGGACTACTGGAAGAATTGGTATTTATGAATCAGAAACTGGTAAATTTATTAAATATATTAATAACTTAACTACTCCTACATTTACTTATTCTGTTGAACACAGACAACATATCCCTGGTGCATAATTAGGAATATGTAAATATTCATCTCTTTTGAGATGAATATTTATCAAAAGGATTAAAATGAAAAAAGATATATTAATAAAACTTTTAATTTTAATCCTTCTTTTTAACTCTCAACTCTTATTTTCAAAATACTTAGATTCAAAATCATGTAACGAATGTCATCCAACTATTTATAAAGAACATGCCTCAAGTATGCATCATAAATCTTCTATTTATACTGATGAAATTCATACTAAAATGAAAGAAGCAATAAGTCCAAGAAAATATTCATGTGCTATATGTCATACACCTGCTGTAAAAAATCTAAGACCATTAATGCAAGGTAAATCTCAGCCAAGTGAATTTGACCATAGATTAAAAGATGGAGTTTCATGTTCATATTGTCATCAAATTTCAAAAGTAATTTTTACTAAACAAAAAGGTATTAACTTTTCAACTATGAATGATAAATTGAAACCAACATTTTTCGGAAATCTAGAAAGTCCAGAGGGTTCAAGTAAACATAATAGTTCTAGTAATAATGAAAACTATGTAAATAGTAAAGTCTGTATGGGTTGTCATTCACATAAAATCAATAAAAACGACATTCAAATTTGTAGTACCTTAGATGAAGTTGGACAAACAAGTGATTGTATTTCATGTCATATGCCAAAGAAAAAAGGAACACCTACAAAATTAAATGCAAAAGCAAGAGTAGAATATACTTCACATGAGTTTTTAGGAATACACTCTGAACAAATGGTTAAACAAGCTATTGAGTTAAGATTAAAACAACTATCAAACAATTCATTTGAATTATATATAAAAAATAAAATGGGTCATTCAATAATTACACAGCCTATGAGACTTAAATATGCAAAAACAGAAATTTTAAGAGATAAAAAAATTATATGGCAAAATTTTGACAAAAATCCTTATAAAGATAAAGATGCCACTTTTTCTATTGTATTTAAAGATATAAATAATAAACCAACTTTTCCAGCTTTTGCAAAAGGGTATATTTATAATAATAACTTAAAATCAAAAGAAGAAAAAAGAGTTATCTACAAAGTTAAAGAGTTAAAAAAAGGTGATATTATAAAATCCACGTGGGTTTCATATATCATAGCTCCGAAAATTGCTAAAAAACTTGATATAACAGATAAAGAATTGACAAAACAAATCTTAGGTCAAACAGTTCAATTAGAGATTAAATGATAAAAACTATTCTACTATTATCAATTTTTATTAGTTCATGTTTTTCAAATAATATATCATGGTATTCTTCTTATAATAAAGCTTTAAAAGATTCTCATAAACAAAAGAAAAATCTTATGATTTTTATAAGCTCAAAAAAAACAAATAAATCTAATATTGTTCTTAGTAAGTATTTTATGAAACAAGATTATATTGAATATATAAATAAAAACTTCATATGTGTTTTAATAAGTGTAGAGAGTAAAATTTCATATCCTATTGAGATGTTTTATACTACAACATTTCCAAGTATATTTTTTGCTTCATATAAAGATGAGTCATTTTTAACTCACCCAATATATGATTTTAAAAGTAAAGAAGATTTTAAAAAGATTTTATTTTCAATAGATTATAAATAATATAAACCACTTCCAATAATAAGTGATAATACAATAGTAAGTACTACTGTTAAGATATTATACATTTTATCACTAACATGCATTTTTGTTTCTAAAAATTCTACTATTTTCATAGCAGGATAAATCATAAAAACTAACATTACTGATGAAAAAACTAATGTCATTACAATTTCCATATTTAACTCCTAATACTTTGCTAATTCAAACTGATCCCATAAAGCCTGTGCTTTCATGTTTCCAGTATCTTTTGCTTTTTTAATATACATTGCTGCTTTTTTCATATCTTTTTTCACACCTTGTGAAGAGATATACATAAACCCTAAATTTATTTGAGCATCAGTACTTCCTAAAGAAGCTGCTTTTTCATACCAATAAATAGCCTCTTTTTTATCATGTTTTACAATTGTTCCAACTGTATACATAAAGCCTAAATTATAAGCAGCTTCCTTATTCTCTAAAAGAGCAGCTTCTGTAAATAATGCAACTGCACGTTTATTATTCTTTTCTACACCATATCCATTAATATAGTTTTTTGCTAATTGTGTCATTGCAAAAGGATTTTTAGAATCACTTGCAATTTTTAGCCATTTAATAGACTCTTTTAAATTCTTTTCAACTCCATCTGCATTATTATACATAATTGATAAATTATGTGCAGCTTGAGAGTTTCCATTTTTTGCACTTTTAATAAAAAACTCATAAGCTTTTTTAAACTCATTGTTTTTATATGATTGCAAACCTAAATCATAGTTATTTGCAAATAGTAAAGATGCACAAGAAAGTGCCAACAATACTTTTTTCATTACTATATCCTTTATTATTAAATATATCTGTAATTTTATCTGATTATATACATATAATGTTGATAGCCGTCAAGTATTCCAATTATCATTTATGTTAACATTTAATACAAAAAAAATAAGGAGTACAAAATGAGTATACTAAGAAAAATACCTCTTGTACTAATATTTTTTTATTCATTTACTTTTGCACAAAATGTAAGTGGAGAAAAAGTATTTAAAACATATTGTTGGGGATGTCATCACCAAACTTCTGTAGCTTTTGGACCATCATTTCAAGAAATTGCAGATTTAAGAACAAGAGGAGAGATTCAAGGTCATATCATTGCTCCTAAATCAATGTATAAGCAATTAGGTCATAAAAGATCAGTAATGCCAAGTTTTGAAGGCAAACTTTCAAAAGAGGAGTTAGATGCAATAACAGATTTCATTTACTCTTTTAAATCAAAAAAGGATAAATAGAATGTTTAGACTCTCGAACCTAATCAAAACAACACTTGAAGATCAAAAATCAAGAACATTAAATGGTTCAATCATGATTTGGAATTTTACAAATCGTTGTAACCTATTTTGTCATCACTGTTATAGTAAAGCTGATGCAAATGAAAAAGATACACTAACTTTTGAAGAGATAGAACAAACAATTAAAAGACTTAAAAATGGTGGTGTAAACTTTGTAATTTTTTCAGGTGGAGAACCACTTTTAAGAAAAGACATTTTTGATATTGCACAATGTATGAAAGATAATGGAATAATGACTTATCTTTCTACAAACGGTTTATATATAAGTCCTAAAAATGTTGATAAAATAATTGAAACATTTAATTATATTGGTATTTCTATTGATGGTATTGAAGAAGTTCATGACCAGTTCCGTGGACAAAAAGGTGCATATAAAAAATCTATTGAAGCAATAAAACTTGTACAAAAACATGGTGGAAATGCTGGTATTAGATTTACTATCACAAAAGAGACTCAAGATAGTTTTTATGCAATGTTTGATTTATGTGAAGAATTAAATGTAAACAAACTATATATATCTCACTTAGTTTATTCAGGAAGGGGAGAAGATAATCTTGAAATTGATATCTCAAAAGAGGAAAGAAGAGAGTATGTTAATTTCATAATTGATAAAGCCTTTGAATATTATGAAAGTGGTAGTAATATTGATTTAGTAACTGGGAATATGGAAATGGATGCAGTTATGTTACTAAATAGATTTAAAGAAAAATACCCGCAAAAAGTTGAACTACTAGAAAGTAAGTTAAAATCTTGGGGTGGAAACTCTGCTGGGAATAGACTTGGAAATATGGACTGGGCTGGAAATGTAAAACCAGATCCTTTCTTTCCTTTTACAGTTGGGAACTATTTACAAACTCCTTTTGATGAAATTTGGACTTCAAAGAAAAATGATATTTTAAATCAATTAAGACAAAGTCCAAGAAATATTAAAGGGAAATGTGCCCAGTGTAAATATCTTGAGATTTGTAATGGTGGTTCAAGATCAAGAGCATATGCAATTAGTGGTGATTTATGGGAAGAAGACCCATCATGTTATTTAACAAATGAAGAGATTAGGAATTAATATGAAAATTTTTAAAATAATACTTGTAGCAGTTATTGCTCTTAGTTCAGTTTACGCAAAAGAAAAATTCTTTGTAGTTGAGAGAGAAAGCTCATCACTTGCAACAATCTATAATGGTTTAAAAAGAACTAATATAGAAGGCATGAGAAATATGAATCATGGAGTTGTAAAGTTTGAGGGGAAAGATGGTTATGTAATATCAAGAGATGGATATGTTATTAAATTCAATCCAGAATCTGAAAAGATATTAGCAGAATATAAAACTTCAAAATCAGCAATTGGTTTTGTAATTGGTAAAAACTATGTTGCAGTTGCAAACTATGATGATAAAAGTGTTGATATTTTGGATAGAGATTTAAAACCTATTAAAAAAATAAAAACTAATTCTAAAAATGTGGGAATTAAAATATATAAAGACTATTTAATTTTCTCACAAATGGATAATGACACAATCAGTGTTTATAAAGATATGAATCTTGGAATTGGTACTGCTGACTTTAAAGTATATAAAGAGTTTAAAGATGTAGGACAGTTACCTTTTGATGCAATGATAAAAGATAATAACTATATTGCAGGATTTTTTACATCACCACATTATGGTGTTGTAGATTTAGATACAATGTCATACAAAAAAATCAAGATTTATTTAAATGATGAAAGAAAGATGGTACTTAAAGTTCCTCACTTTGGATTTTGGAGTATTGGTGGAGATAAAGTATTTGTTCCAGCAGTTGGCGATAATAAAGTTTTAGTTTATGATAAAGATTTTAAATTTATCAAAAATATTGAAACTCAAGGTTTACCTGTATTTACAAGTTTAAGTCCTGATAAAAAACATTTAGCAGTTACTTATTCAGGAAAAGATTTTCCTACAATACAAATAATAGATACAAAGACATTAAAAATTATACATACATTTAATTTTGATGGAAAAGTTCTACATGTAAGATGGTCAAATAAATCACCACAATTATATGTATCCGTAAATGATACAAATAAAATAGCAGTAATACACACTAAAGAGTGGTTTTTAAATAGAGAAATATTTAATGTTAAAAAGCCTTCGGGAATATTTATATATGAGGATGGAAAATAAAATGGGTAAAGTATATTTAACAGGAGCAGGTCCTGGTGCAATTGATTTAATGACAGTGAAAGCTGCAAGATTAGTAACTGAAGCTGATATTATAATTTATGATAGATTAGCAAATCCAAAGATTTTAGAAACAGCTAAAGAAGGATGTGAGTTAGTTTATGTAGCTAAACAAGATGGAAAGCACTCAGTGCCTCAAGATGAAATAAATGAAATTATTTATCAAGCAGCATTAAAACATGAAAAAGTTGTAAGACTTAAAGGTGGAGACCCTTTTGTATTTGGACGTGGTGGAGAAGAAGCTATTTATCTTTTTGATAGAGAGATTAAATTTGAAATTATCCCTGGTATTACATCATCTATATCAGTACCTGCTTATGCAGGTATTCCTGTAACTCATAGAGGTGTTACAACATCTTTTAGAGTTGTAACTGGTCATGAATCACCAAATAAAAGAATTTCACAAATAGAGTGGGAAAGCTTTTTAAATGATGAAACACTTATTTTCTTAATGGGATTCCATAATATTGGATTAATTACTAGAAAACTTATAAAACATGGAAAAGATAAAGATTACCCATGTGCAGTAATATCTAAAGGTTCAACTCCAGAACAAGAAGTTGTAGTTTCAACTTTAGAAAATATTGTAGAAGACTCTAAAAATATGCCAACACCTGCAATTATTGTTGTTGGAGAAGTTGTAAAATTAAGAGAAAAGATTAAATGGACTTATTAGTCCTTTAATCTTCTTCTTTAAACTTTTTATTTACATACATTGCAAGTCCTGATAGTAAAGAAATTCCAAAAGAAATAACTAAGCCTCTACCTACTGTATATAAACAATCATTTATATTAACTCCACTTTTATATTCAAGTGCAGCCCAAATAACATGACCTATAAAAACTATTATAGCAGCACCTGCTAATAAAGTTGATGCCTGAATACTATTTTCTTCCATCTTAAGTAAAGAATACTTCTAGTTTTTCTTTATCTACTGTTTTTGCTTTTGCATCTATTAAACCATCATTTTTAAATACTCTTAGCATTCTAGAAAGTGTTTCAGGTGAGATATTTAATATCTCTGCAACCATGATATTTTTAGTATTAAAGAAATCTTCTGTGTGTTCACATAAATACTTTGCAATTCTTTCTTTTGAATCAAGAACTACATGTAAAGATACAAGCTTTTCTAGATTTCTAATTTTTTTAATAAGTGATGTTTGAATCATAAATGATAATTCAGGATCTTGATATATAACTTCTTTTAGCTTTACAAAATCTACTCTTAAAACTTCTGATTCTGAAAAACATTGTGCAGTTGCTGGATAAGGTATTTCTTCAAAATTAGCAACCTCAGCAATAAGTTCATTAGAATGAAAGTATTTCATAATAATCTCTTTATCATTTGAAGCAGTTTTATAAAGCTTTACAATACCTTTTGCAAGTATATATAAATACCTTGATTCATCACCTTCATAAAAAATAATATTGTCTTTTGATAATTTTAGTAGTGTAGTAAATTCTTCAATCTGAGATATAGTTTCATCTCTTAAATCTTTAAATAAGTAAATATCTTTTAACTTAACTTTCACTTCGTCTCCTAAATTTTAGAATTGATTTAATGAAAGTATAGTTAAAAAATTTCTTTATATACTTAACTTAAGTCAAGTATATAGGATTATTTTAGTTCAAAATAACTTTTAACCCAAGAAAGTTCCGTATCATTTTGTAGTACTATTTTAGTTATTTCATTTTTATTTTTGTCAAGTATTGATAAATTCATACCCTCAAGTTTTAAAAACTCTTTTCCCCATTGTTTTTCTAACTGTTCTAATCTACCATAAACATCTTTTGCAGGTGGTTTCTCTTTTATATCAGTAATTTTACTTCTAATAGATAAGCCCCCAGCTCTTTTTTCTAAAACATATGGCATATGCTTTTGTAAGATTGGATAAACTCTTTGATCTTTTGCACTTGGCATTCCTTGTTTTAATGCCATAATTCCTAGTAACATAAATACAGCAAAAAATGCTACTATTAATAATCTACTTACTTTCATTTTTCTTCCTTAAAATTAGATATATACTCTTTAGCTTTTTTATCTAAAAACTTCATTCTATCTTTACCTTTTGGCATTGTATTTCTATATTCTCTCATTTGTTTTAAAAAGTTCTCTATTGAATTTGGAATAATATTTTCCAACCATAGTTTTAATTGCTTTGACATTGCAGGTGAACTTCCTGATGTAGAAATTGCAATAGTTAAATCACCTTTTTTAATATGTGCAGGAAAAATAAAATCACAGTATTCTTGAATATCAACACAAGAGTACAAACATTTATAATCTCTAGTTTCTAAATATATTGATTCTTGCAGTTTTATATTATCAACTGCTGCAAGTACAATATCAAAACCTTTGGCATCACTAAAATTATAATTTCTTTGTATATAAGATAAGCACTTATTTTGTATTAACTCTCTTACTTCACTTATACATTCATTTGAAATAATTGTAATATTATTTGTAAACTCTAATAGATATTTTAATTTTCTATAAGCAATTGTACCACCACCTATAATTAAAACTTTTTTATCATCAAACTTTATAAACACTGGAACATATGACATTAAATACCTTTGGGATTTATAAAAGAAATTATAGTCAAATTTATATCTGAAATACTTAATGCATATCAAGTAAAAAAGTTGTTTCAAATCAAGGCAGAAGTGAAAAATTGTTGATATACTTTCTCAAAATCGAATATAGGAATAAATATGAAAGATGAGATATTATATAGAGTACAAAAAAACTTTCCTCTTGTTATTAAACCTTTTGAGCAAATTGCAAAAGAGTTAAATACAACAGAAGATGAAGTAATAAAAATCTTACAAGAAGAGAAAGCAAACAATATTATTAGACAAACATCTGCAATTTTTGATACTAAAAAGCTAGGATATACATCTTCTTTAGTTGCTTTTGAGATTGATGAAGACAAAATTGATGATGCAGTAATTATTTTAAACTCACACCCTGGTATTTCACATAATTATGAAAGAAATCATAAATATAACATTTGGTTTACAATAGCGATATCACCAGAATCAAAATCCAATTTAGAGGATACAGTTAAACTTTTATCAGAACTTACAAAAGCTTCTGATTATATTTTATTACCTACATTAAAACTTTTTAAGATATCTGTAAAATTAGATACAACTAATAAACAAGATAAAAAAGAAAAAGTTGAAAAGAAAAAGTTGAAAGACTTAGAACTGACTCCTTATCATTATAATATTATAAAAGAAGCTCAAAATGATATAGCAATTGTTTCAGAACCCTTTAAAGGAATTATTGAAAAATTAGATATTACTTATGAAGAATTCTTTAAAGTATTACAAGACTTTCAAGATTCAGGTGTTATGAGAAGATTTGCCTGTATTTTAAATCATAGAAAAGCAGGATTTGGAGCAAATGCAATGGTTGCTTGGGATATTGAAGAAGGTGAAGAAGGTGAAAGAATTGGTGAAATTGCAGCTTCATTTTCAGCTGTTTCACACTGTTATTTAAGACCTAAGTACCCTACTTGGAACTATAATCTATTTACTATGATTCATGGAAAAACAAAAGAAGATACGCAAGCAGTGATTGAAAGTATTCAAAATGAAATACCATATAAATCAAATATGCCACTTTATTCATCAAGAGAATTTAAAAAAATTAGAATTAAATATTTTAGTGATGAATTTAAACAGTGGGAAGAAAAATATATAAAATAAGGAAGAAAAATGGAACTATTTATAAAACTTGAAGCAGGTTATCTTGGAATTGGTTTATTTACTCTACTAATTACACTATTTGTAACAACAAGACCTTTTATGAGCAAAGGTTCAGTAGTAAAAGGATTAATTTTTGTAGCTCCAGCAATTGCAATGTTTATTGGAATGCACTTTTACGTTACAAGTAGTAGAATGGTTGAAGTCGAAACTGCTTTTGAAAAAGGTGATAAAGTAATTTGTGAAAGTAGAGCTATTAGAAAAGTTGCTCAAAGTGTTACAATTGAAAATTCTAATGAATGGAGTTTAAAAGATCATAACTTTAGCTCTCCAAACTATAGTAGAGAGTTCTTTTCTGCTAGATGTATTAAGTTTGTACCCCTATCAAATCCTCCTAAAAAATAACTTATAAAATTATAGATAATTTAATTAAATTAAATTATCTATACAAATAACTGTAATTTAAAAGAATAAAACAAGACATTTTAAGTAATTTATTTAATATTGTTTAAAAAATATACTATTTTTGCTACGCAAATGCTATCTTTTCCTTTTATACTAGTTTTGTTAGTTTATTTATAGCTTCCTATAAATAAAAAATTAAAATCAATTAAAAAATAAGGATAGAAAAATGAAATTATTAAAAACTGCCTCATTATCAGTTGCTGCTTTAGCATTAGCTTCAAGTTTTGCATCTGCAGATACATTAGATTCAGTAAAAAGTAAAGGTACATTAAGTTGTGGTGTTTCAACTGGTATTGCTGGATTCTCAGCTACAGATTCAAGTGGTGCATGGAAAGGTTTAGATGTTGATATGTGTAAAGCTGTTGCATCTGCTGTATTTGGTGATGCTTCAAAAGTTAAATATGTTCCTTTAACTGCTAAAGAAAGATTTACAGCTCTTCAAAGTGGTGAAATTGATATGTTATCAAGATCAACTACTTGGACAAATACAAGAGATACTTCTTTAGGTTTAAACTTTGCTGGTGTAAACTATTATGATGGTCAAGGTTTCTTAGTTTCTAAAAATATTGGAGTTAAATCTGCTTTAGAATTAGATGGAGCAACTGTTTGTATTCAAGCAGGAACTACAACTGAGCTTAACTTAACTGATTACTTCAAAGCTAATAAAATGACTTATAAACCAATTACTTATGATACATCTGGACAAACAATTGAAGGATTTAAATCTGGTCGTTGTGATGTTGTAACTTCTGATGCTTCTCAATTATATGGT